>JANMKJ010000532.1:0-7562 GCA_031371945.1 Rhodobiaceae bacterium | reverse complement strand
AAGAGCCAATTTTCAAAGCGCCAGCCGTAGTTTTGGTGTTGATTGGGCTTTTTGTTGCAATACATTTGGCAATCCTGTTGGCAGGCGAAGATTGGCGTGTGTGGAGTCTCTATGCTTTTTCGTTCATACCCGCACGGATATCTGGCAACGTAGCATTTCCCGCGATCTATGGCTCACAAGTCTGGTCGTTCATAACCTACGGGTTCCTGCATGCCGACATTACACACCTGTTCTTCAATTCGCTTTGGTTACTGGTCTTCGGATCAGTTGTCGCAAGACGTCTCGGGTCATTGAGGTTTCTCAGCTTAAGTGCACTTTCTACAATAGCAGGTGCTGCCGCCACGCTCGTCACGCATTGGGGTGAAGCGGCAATCGTCATTGGTGCTTCAGGTGCAGTATCAGGTGTGATGGCGGCGGCAATACCCCTCATGTATGGCAAAGGCATTCGGCTGGGCGATACGTACCGCATGGATATATCCAGGGTACGGCCGCTTCGCCCACTTGAGATCATCACCAACAGGCGGGCATTTTTCTTCACGTTGGTCTGGTTGGCGGTCACGCTGTACTCAGGTGCCACTGGCTGGACCGGTAATTCATTCGTTGGAGACGTTCGCATTGCCTGGGAAGCCCACCTTGGCGGCTTTATGGCGGGGCTTTTTGGTTTTTATCTGCTTGACCAGACAACGGATGTATCTTCCGCGCAATCGTGATACAGTCACGCAACTAAGAGCAATTTTAGCTACGGGAGGTATGCATGTCAGTTTCCCACATTCTTGGTGTTAAAGGCCGTGCAGTCATTACGGCTGGTCCATCCGACAGTGTTCACTCGACCGCCCAGAAACTGGCCCAAAACCGCATCGGGGCAGTCGTTATAGTGGATCCAAAAGGTGCAATTGCCGGCATCGTTTCCGAACGCGATATCGTGCGGGCACTGGCTGACCATGGTGCGGCCTCAATGACGCAGACGGTATCAAGTATCATGAGCAGGACCGTCAAAACCTGTAAATTTGGGGATAGTGAAACCGAGCTCATGGCACTTATGACGACCCATCGTATCCGGCATTTGCCTGTTGTCGAAGGCGGTCAGCTGGCCGGAATGATTTCCATCGGCGATATTGTGAAGTACCGTATTGAGGCTATCGAACGTGAAGCCGAAGAGATGAAAAGCTACATCTCGTCGGCGGGATAAAACTATTTTTTGTAAACGAGGCTCGGATCGAAGAGCTTTTCATTGTCTACGAAGTCGAGCTTGCCGTCACTCAGCCTTCGATAGAAACATGACTTGCGGCCCGTATGGCACGCCGCTCCATGTCCATCTGGGGTCACCTTGATTTGCAGGACATCCTGATCACAGTCCGTCAGTATCGAAACAACCGTGAAAGTTTCACCCGAGGACTCGCCTTTTTTCCAGAGTAATTTACGCGAGCGGCTATAGAAATGCGCTTGACCCGTGGCAATGGTTTTTTCGAGCGCTTCCTGGTTCATGTAGGCAAACATCAGCAGTGCGTTGTCGAGGGAGTTCGTGACGATGGCGCCAATTAATCCCTGCTCATCGAACTTCAGGCCGAGGGCGGTCGTTTCATCGGCCCCGGATGTCATCTAGAGCGAAAATCCACCCGAAGGTGCGCGTACCAAATCCATGAAGCGAGCTTGCATGACAGGATTGGTTTTGAATTCACCGGTGAATTGGGTGGTAATCGTTGCCACGTTACGCTTGCCGATGCCACGCATGGACATGCAAGTGTGAACAGCTTCAATCATCACAGCTGCACCCTTTGGCTTCAGGCTGTCGCAGATCGTATTGGCAATCTGTGCCGTCATGGTTTCCTGAGTTTGCAGGCGGCGGGCGAAAATTTCTACTACGCGAGCAAGCTTCGAAATGCCAACGACGGCATCGGTTGGCAGGTACGCCACGTGGGCGCGCCCTACGAACGGAGCAATGTGATGCTCGCAGTGCGAGTTGAACTCAATGTCGCGGAGCATGACAATGTCATCATAACCGCCGACTTCCGAAAATGTGCGCGAGAGTTCCTTGGCGGCGTCCTTGCCATAGCCGCTGAAATACTCGTTGAATGCTTTCGTGACCCGGCGCGGCGTATCGCGCAAGCCTTCGCGGGACGGGTCGTCGCCGGCCCATGCCAAAAGCGTGCGTACCGCCGCCTCGGCTTCTTCCTGAGAGGGGCGAACCAATTTGGAATCAAGGTTTTCACGTTGGAATTTTTTGACGATAGCGTCCATATTGTCTCTACTCTTGGGGTCCGTTAGCTTCTGCTCTTACGTAACGGTACCAAAATTGGATTTGGGCCTTGATTTCACATTGCTAATTTTTGTCGTATTCCCATATCATGGGGTGTTAATTGAGGCAAATCCGCAAACCAGCAGATAGTTAAGCGGTAAGTTCCTGGATGTGTGAATGATCAACGATATTTACAATAGGAAAATACTCGAATTGGCGAGCGATATTCCCCATTTGCAACGCTTGGATGCGCCAGACGCAACGGCAATTGCCCATTCCCGGCTCTGCGGGTCGAAAGTTACCGTTGATCTCAAGATGGCAGATGGCGTCGTGACCGGCTTCGGACAGGATGTGAAAGCTTGTGCGCTAGGGCAAGCATCTTCGTCAGTTATGGGACGACACGTGATTGGCTCCACCGCGACCGAACTCCGCGATCTCAAAGCTCAAATGTATGAAATGCTCAAAAATGACGGGCCCGCGCCTTCGGGGAAATGGGCCGATTTCGAGGCTTTCCTGCCGGTGCGTGACTTCAAGGCCCGTCACGCGTCGACGCTTTTGACTTTTGATGCGGTTACCGACGCCATTTCCCAAATTGAAGCAAAACAGCATGAGCACACTTGATCCTCTGACGATTGCACCACGTGTTGGCACCAACTATCCGGCCCAGCATGCCGACGTCCTTGCCGGGCGTGAAAAGCGGGTGTTGGGAGACAAATTTGGGCTTACGCAATTCGGTGTGAACCTGACCACGCTTGCGCCGGGCAGCTGGTCGGCGCACCGCCATTGGCACGAGAAGGAAGACGAATTTATTCTGGTCCTCGAGGGCGAGATCACCCTTGTTGATGACCTGGGTGATCATATCTTGCGAAAGGGTATGTGCGCTGGCTTCAAGGCCGGCATTGCCAACGGACACTGTCTGGTGAACAAATCAAAGCAGCCCGCTACTTATATTGAAATTGGCACGCGGTCGCCGGAAGAGATTGCCCATTATCCTGACATTGACATGAAGGCGGTGAAGACTGCTGGCAAGTTCATGATGACCAAGAAGGATGGCAACCCGTTCTAGTTACCTCTTCTTATCCGCAATGTCCTTTGCACGTGGAAAACGCGACTGCAGATCGCGATCAGTGACACTCATATGATTTCTCGTATATTGTTCGGATGCATCTCGTAAGGGCTGAAAATCCCAGGGAAAATGCCCACCGCTTTTGAGGGCGTCGAACATCATGTGCCGTGCCCGCTGACTCTCCAGCACCTGTTCGGTAATACGTGGAATATCGAATTTGGCTACGACTTCTGCATGGAATTTGCGGGATAATGGGTGGATGCCCGCCAAGTTGTTCAGTTCGTTGGGGTCGTCAACAAGATTGAAAAGCTGGTCCGGATCAGTTGGGCAGTGGATGTATTTCCACGGTCCACGCCGTAACATATACATGGGTGCCACTGTGCCTTCAGCCAAATACTCCCCCCAGGCGGTAGCGTCAGCCGTTTCCGCAGCATCCATCAACAGCGGATAGAGCGAACGGCCATCGGTCTTGCGCGAAAGTTCCCCGTGGCCTTCCGTTGCTATGTCTACGAGGGTAGGCAAAATATCGGCAAGCGTTACCGGTTCACTCACGCGGCGCGGTTTGAATTGCTTTGGTGCGCATACAATGAGTGGAATGTGGGCTGCCGGTTCCAGATAGGACATTTTATACCACAGCCCGCGCTCGCCGAGAAAATCGCCGTGATCGGAGGTGAAAACGATGACTGTATCGTCAAGCTTCCCCGTTGCTTCCAGGGCACCAAGCAGTTGCCCAACGAGATCGTCAATGTAGGAAATATTGGCGTAATACCCATGCCTGGCGGCGCGGACGTCGGTATCGGTCACCGTATAATCCTGCATGGCTGAAACATCGTAGAGCCGTCGGCTGTGGGCGTCGAGATCGTTGTGGGAAATGGCGCCCACGTGCGGCAGGTCGATATCCTCATCACGATACAGGTTCCAGTATTTGGCACGCGCCGCATAGGGGTCATGGGGGTGGGTGAATGACGCCATGAGGCAAAAGGGCTGATCAGGCGTGTAGCGTGCGTAATCGTAGATCTTTCGAACAGCCAGGAAGGCAACTTCGTCGTCGAATTCAAGCTGGTTAGTAATTTCGGCGACGCCGGGTTGGAGCACGCTGGTCATGTTGTGATACCACCAGTCAATCCGCTCCTGCTTCAGCAGCCAGTTCGGTGTCCAACCGAAGTCAGCCGGGTAGATATCAGTCGTTAAGCGTTCCTGCAGTCCGTGGAGCTGGTCGGGGCCGACAAAATGCATTTTCCCGGAGAGGCAGGTCTGGTAACCTTGCAGGCGCAAATAATGGGCCCATGTTGGTATGGACGAGGGAAATTCGGCAGCATTGTCGTAAACCCCGGTTCGCGATGGCAGGAGGCCATTCATGATTGTGGCGCGCGCCGGGGCGCAAAGCGGGCTCGAGGAATAGGCATTTTCAAAAACAACCCCGGTTTTTGCAAGTCGGTCCAGATTGGGAGTTTTCGTGGTCTTGTGGCCGTAGGCGCTCAAGAATTGGGCCGCCAGTTGATCTGCAATGACGAAAAGAATATTGGGTTTTGCCATGATGAAATTTTTGCTTCTGTTCTTGATCCGCGCTTACCAGCTCACCTTATCGTCAATAATGGGCAGGCGCTGCCGCTATTTACCGACATGTTCTGACTATGCCCGAACTGCAATTGAAAAACATGGGGCGTGGCGGGGATTTGCATTGGGGTTGTCACGGGTTTCGCGCTGCCACCCGTGGGGCGGCCATGGGTATGATCCTGTGCCGGATGTTTATGCGGGTCCGGAATGGACGCAAAAGAAAAGGGGCCCAGAAGAGGGCCCCTAGTCAATAATCAAAAAAATACGCTTACCAACCGAAGTTGTAGCTCATGCCCAGCCGGATTGTATGCACGCCGTCGAAGGAATTCGTGACATCTGCTGTTTGGGCCAGAGCCGTATTGACAAGAGTGTATTCACCGTCCGGGAGGCCCATGTAGGTGTATTCGAGGCTGGCACTGATGCTGTCAGAGAAAGCATGCTCAATGCCACCGCCTACGACCCATCCAGTAAGCCACTGGGAATCTTCCGAATAGTTGGCAGAGCCGGTGGGGTAGTCCGTGCTCGAGAATGTGGAATCCACAAAGGCAACACCACCGGTCAGATAAACGAGTGTGTCATCGAAGGCGAGGCCGGCGCGGGCCCGAAGCGTTGCAATGTTATTGAAATCGGTATCCGTCAATTCGGTTGGCTCATGGTTCTGCGCCACATGGCCGCCGAACGCCCAATCGCCTTCGATGCCCAGCACAAAACTGTCAACCTGGTAGTTCCAGCCAGCCTTCAGGCCGCCATTCCAGCCAAAGCCATTGTTTTCACGAGGAAAAACACCGCAAAGTCCGCATGTTACGTCATAGGTGCCCGTTGTGGTGATGCCTGCCACGAATACGCCAGCATAGGGACCAGACCAGTCATAAGTTGCCGGACGCAGGTTTTCGACTGGAGGCGGAATATCAAGGTCAGCGGCGAGAACTGACGACGCTGGCAGCAGTGCTGCAGTTGCAATGGCGAGACGGAAAAAGAACTGATGCATGTGATTACCCAAACCAAGTTTACTGTTACGTTCGGAGATCAACATGAAGTGTTAAGGTTAATACCGGGTTATTGAAAAACTAAGACCAAGTTAATCGGTCAAGATTTTTTGTGTGGACTTGACCCACCTAATTTCATCGCCCATAAGCGCCCTATAAACCCGTTTTAATGGCTTACCTGCTTCGTGTTTGCAGGAGTGAGCAGGAGGAAATCATGATTACGTTGACGTTCCCTGATGGCGCAAAGCGCGAAGTTGAGCAGGGACTGAGTGCGGCACAAGTCGCTGCCAGTATCTCAAAATCTCTCGAGAAAAAAGCGGTTGCGGCGGTGGTTAACGGCGAGTTGGTTGATCTTAATGATCCCATAAGCCAAGATTCGACGTTGCAAATTATCTCGCGCGAGGATGCGCTGGCACTTGATCTCATTCGCCATGATGCGGCCCACGTGCTGGCAGAAGCCGTACAGGAACTGCATCCTGGAACGCAGGTCACCATTGGCCCGGTTATCGAGAATGGGTTTTATTACGACTTCTTTCGCAATGAACCTTTCACGCCTGAAGATTTTGGCCCAATCGAAAAAAAGATGCGCGAAATCATCCAGCGCGACAAGCCTTTCACCAAGTCGGTGAAGTCGCGTGAAGAGGCCAAGGCGTTTTTTCGTGCGAAGGGTGAAAATTTCAAGGTCGAGCTGGTGGATTCCATTCCTGGCCACGAGGACATCAAATTCTACGACCAGGGCGGCTGGGTAGACATGTGCCGCGGGCCCCACATGACGAGTACGGGCAAGATCGGCACGGCGTTCAAACTGATGAAGGTAGCTGGTGCCTATTGGCGCGGTGACAGCAAGAATCCTATGCTGACGCGGATCTATGGCACGGCCTGGGCCAGCGACAAGGACCTGCAAGCCTATGTCACGGCGCTGGAGGAGGCCGAAAAGCGGGATCATCGCAAACTTGGCCGCGAAATGGACCTGTTTCATTTCCAGGAGGAAGGCCCGGGCGTGGTGTTCTGGCACGCCAAGGGATGGACGATATTCCAGCAACTGATCGCCTACATGCGCAGGCGCTTGGGCAAACTTGACTATCAGGAAGTGAACGCGCCGCAGGTACTTGACAAGAGCCTGTGGGAAACGTCGGGGCATTGGGGTTGGTACCGCGAAGGCATGTTCCAGGTCACGTCGGCTGGCGAGGAAACGGATGACCAGCAAGTTTTTGCATTAAAGCCGATGAACTGCCCAGGTCACGTGCAACTCTTCAAGCATGGCCTGAGGAGTTACCGTGAACTCCCCATGCGCATTGCCGAATTTGGCAATGTCCACCGCTATGAACCCTCCGGTGCATTGCACGGACTTATGCGTGTCCGTGGGTTTACCCAGGACGATGCCCATATATTCTGCACCCCTGATCAAATGGCGGATGAGTGCCTGAAAATCAACGATCTCATCCTTTCTACCTATAAGGACTTCGGGTTTGACCAAATCGTTGTGAAACTTTCGACGAGACCCGAAAAGCGTGTGGGAACCGACGCCGACTGGGACCGTGCAGAGGACATCATGCAACGTGTTCTTGTGCAGATTGCGGAGCAATCGCAGGGCGCCATCAAGACCTCAATCAATCCGGGCGAGGGGGCTTTCTATGGGCCCAAGTTTGAATACGTGTTGCGCGACGCCATCGGCCGAGACTGGCAATGCGGCACCACCCAGGTGGATTTCAATCTG
>JANMKJ010000269.1:0-2698 GCA_031371945.1 Rhodobiaceae bacterium | reverse complement strand
GGGACAAGCTCATTCCGATTTGGGATGACCGCAGTTTTTATGATTTTGTGGCCACGTCCTATGCCTTTGCCGACAAGCCGTTCAAGTACCGGGAAGTGTTTGGCCAGGTGGGGTTTGGCACGGGCGGCTGGGATTCGGACTACCCCAATTCGATGCTGGAAATACTGCGCGTGGTGGCCACCGACTGCGATGAAAATCAGCACTATATTGTAGGCGGTGTAGAGCAAGTGCCGCGCGGATTGTGGAAACAATCGCCCGAGAAAATGGCGCATTGGCCGAAGGGTACAACGCTTGAAAGCCTGCACCGGGGTGCACCCCGGCCAGGTGTTACCCGCATCGACCGGGCCTATGCCGACAAGATTGCGGTGACCGACCGCTGGGGTGACACCAAGCTTTATGATTGCGTTCTGGTGACAGTGCAGAGCTGGATATTGACCACCTACATGCAGGTCGAGGAAAGCCTGTTTTCGCATAAGATGTGGATGGCACTGGACCGCACGCGCTACATGCAATCGTCCAAGACATTCGTGATGACCGACAGGCCGTTCTGGAAGGACAAGGACCCGCATACGGGCCGCGACCTGATGAGCATGACGTTAACCGACAGGCTGACGCGCGGCACCTATCTGTTTGACAACGGCGACGACAAACCCGGCGTCATTTGCCTCACCTATTCGTGGATGAGCGATGCCATGAAGATGCTGCCGTTGCCGGTCGACAAGCGGGTGAAACTGGCGCTGGAAGCCTTGAAGAAAATCTATCCCGACCTCGAGCTTGAAAAGCACATCATTGGTGACCCCATCACCGTATCATGGGAATCAGACCCCAACTTCCTCGGGGCCTTCAAAGGGGCTCTGCCGGGGCATTACCGCTATAACCACCGGATGTATTGCCATTTCATGCAAGACCGCATGCCACCGGCTGAACGGGGCATATTCATCGCGGGAGATGATGTATCGTGGACGCCGGGCTGGGTTGAGGGTGCCGTGCAGACCGCACTCAATGCCGTGTGGGGCATCATGCATCACCTGGGGGGAGAATCGCCGCATGACAATCCGGGCCCCGGCGATGTGTTCGACGGGCTAAAGCCTTTGGAACTTCCGGACTAGTTGCTGGTGGAAACTGGCGACACGTCGGTCATGGCCTGGGCGGTTGTAAGACCAACCATGCCGCCGGCGGCGAGCGTCAAAAGCACGAGGCCCAAAAAAATGCGACGCAGAAAAATTGCATCGGCTTGAACAGTGTTACCCAAAGGACTTCCCCAAAAAAACGCGACTCACCCTGTTAAAAAGTGATTCACCATACCGTCTTGGGTGTGACATAAGCCTTAAGATTTGGTGAAGCAACCGTTAATTAGCTGTATCGTTACCGTACATTTCGAATGTCGACAACACGGCCAGCAAGCGCTGCGGCGGCGGCCATTTGCGGTGAAACCAGGTGGGTTCTGCCCCTGTAGCCTTGCCTTCCCTCGAAGTTGCGATTGGAGGTCGAAGCGCAGCGCTGGCCTGGCTTCAGCTGGTCAGGATTCATGCCGAGACACATGGAACAGCCGGGTTCACGCCATTCGAATCCCGCCGCCAGGAAAATCTTGTGCAAGCCTTCTGCTTCGGCTTGTTCCTTGACGAGGCCCGAGCCCGGCACGATCATGGCGTAGGCGAGGTTTCCGGCAATCTTCTTGCCATCAACGATTTTGGCTACGTTACGCAAGTCTTCGATGCGGCCATTGGTGCAGGATCCGATCCAGACCACATCGAGTTCAACGTCGGTCATTTTCTGACCGGGCTTCAGCCCCATGTATTCGAGGGCGCGCCATTTCGACTGGCGCTTGCCTTCGTCAGCAATGTCATCAGGATTTGGAATGGCGGCAGCCACGGACATCACATCTTCCGGCGAAGTTCCCCACGAGACGATGGGCGGAAGCGACGCTGCATCAAGCGTTACGACGCGGTCAAAATGGGCACCTTCATCCGTATGCAGAGTATTCCAGTAGGCCACGGCCTTGTCCCAGTCAGCACCCTTCGGCGACTTGGGCCTGCCTTTGAGATAGTCATAGGCTTTCTGGTCAGGGGCTATCATGCCAGCGCGGGCACCGCCCTCGATGGTCATGTTGCAAACGGTCATGCGGCCTTCCATCGAAAGGTCGCGGATGGCTTCGCCGGCAAATTCAATGACGGATCCGGTACCGCCGGCGGTGCCGATTTCGCCGATGATGGCGAGGATGATGTCCTTGGCGGTTGCATCCTTTGCCAGCTTGCCCGTGACATCAACCAGCATGTTCTTGGCTTTTTTCTGGATGAGGGTTTGGGTGGCCAGCACGTGCTCCACTTCCGAGGTGCCAATGCCATGGGCAAGGGCACCAAATGCACCGTGGGTCGACGTGTGGCTGTCTCCGCAGACGATGGTTGTGCCGGGCAGGGTGAAGCCCTGCTCGGGCCCCACGACGTGCACGATGCCCTGGCGCTTGTCGCGCTCGTGGAAATATTCGACGCCGAAATCCTTTGCGTTCTTGGCCAGGGTTTCAACCTGGATACGGCTTTCGTCTTCGGCAATGCCCTTGCTGCGGTCGGTGGTTGGAACGTTATGGTCAACCACGGCGAGTGTGCGCTCCGGGTGGCGCACGGTGCGGCCGGTCATGCGCAGGCCTTCAAAGGCCTGGGGCGAGGTCACTTCATGGACCAGGTGGCGGTCAATATACAGC
>JANMKJ010000261.1:0-18582 GCA_031371945.1 Rhodobiaceae bacterium | reverse complement strand
CCGTATCTGCGCGGCGGCGTCGGGCCGCCACATCGGGCCGTCCGATGGAAAAGGCCTCGTCCAGTTCCACCCGCAGCCCCTGCGAAATATCCGTCATGGCGGCAAAGCTTAAGGCCCCCCGGTGATAGATCCAATGCCAGATCTGCCGCATGCGCATGCGCCGCTGCTTTTCGGGAACACCGATGCGACCCAGCATATCCGCCAGTTCCTCGCGGGTGAGGCCCATGAGCGAGGGGCGCAAATCATTGGGCAAGTAGGGCGGGCGGGCTGCCACTTGCGACTGTAAAACCGTAACCATGGGCCGCCTCTTAGCGCAAGTTTACCGCACCTACCATAGGGCCCAGCGGCACGAAGCCATCATCCCTGCCCAGCTCCGGCGCATACAGGCTGGAAATCGAGCCATCGAAAAACAGCGCATTGGGGCATTTCAGGTCATCCCGGAAGAACTTGGCAAAGGCATGGAAATTCACCACGTTGTCAGTAATCACAAAAACCGCCGTGTGGTCGTCCACCATGCCAACGCCATTGCGCCGCTTGTAGGAAGTGCCGGATTCGGAAAACTTCGGGTGAAACGTCCCATTGATGACCAGCATCGGTCCCGACTGGGTGGCAAAATCCGGCTTTACGTCTGATTTGACGTATTCATCCGTCGCCATGACCCCCAGCCTGTCACCGGCAATGAAAAACACGCCATTGGGCTTCAGGTGAAAGTTGCCATAGCCGTTGCGGGTGTTGAGCTTTTTGGATTGGGTCCCATTTTCCACATAGAGGCCTATGGGCTTGAGATTTGCATCAAACATGCCCGCGTTCATGGCAAACCGCAGGTCCTTGCCCTCGGCTTTCAGGCTTGCTGCCAGGGCATCAAAACTGCCGAACGGCTGACCCGAGGCATCCAGGCTGTAGGTCTCGAGCCGCATGTCGTGCAGGTCGATGCGGCAAACGCTGTAGTCATTGCCCTCGAAGGCTTGACGCGCGCAAATGGGCTCGGCTGCAAATCCAGGGGACTGCAGGACGACCAACACAAGACTTGCGAAGAGCCAGCGCATTTCGATACTATTTACAGGCGCTGTCAATCTTGTCCATGGCAGCGGAAATGCCGCTGAGTGAGTAGTGGTCGGTCGTTTCAGTGCCCTTCCACGAGGTTCCCGTGACCGACAGTTTCTTGCCATTCTTCATGGCTGCAACGATTTTCTTTTCCTTGGCCGTGGTATCGGCCCAGGCGCCGTCACCATTGGTGAAAAGCACGAAATCTTCGTCATCTACCTTGACCTGAACCGTCGTCTGTTCCTTGAAGGGATAACCGATGATGGTTGACACCTCGCCATTGATCTTGCGGCCCGGCATGTGCGTGATCAGGAAGAATATCGGGTCGCGCTTGACCTTTTTTGCCGACTCGCTCGACTTGGGCTGCGACACGACGTAGCAAACCTTGGTATCCGCGGCCTTATAGGTATAGGCCGTCCAGTCGTTGAACACACCCAGCGAGGCCGGCTCAGCAGCCGTTGCACCCACATTTAATGCCATGGTCAGGAGGGCCGCCGCCCCGATTTGCCGTAAAGGAATCATAGCTTACGTCTTAGCCCCAAGCAGGTAAGAAATCTATAACCATGGCTTTGCGGGCAAAATTCGGCCCAATTGCGGCAGGGACAGACGTCTCGATGTTGCAATGCACAAACAGCTGCGATAGCGTCCCGCAGCAACTTTTAAAGGCGCAATTTCGTGATCGAAGCCCTCAATGAAGCATTGGCTGCCACCGCAACGGTCTTTGACCGGGCGAGGACGGCCGTAAGAACCCTCGTGGCCGAGGGCGATTTCGACCAGCACCAGCACGCCACCCACGGCTTGAGCTGGCTTGCAACCTATGCCGACACCCTGAAGGCCCTGGCTGCCTATGCGGCACAACTATCGGCCCAGGGCAAATTGGGCGAAATCGAGCAGCTCCTGCTGCGCCTTGCCGCAGGCGAATATCTCAACCAGATCGCAGGCGGCATTCCCATGAACCAGACGGAGTTTTTCCGTGTGGGCTCGCTTGGAGTTTCCGTGTCTGGCATACAGGCCTGCCAATTGTTCAGCACGGGCAACACCCCTGGCAATCGCCGCCGGTTGGTCGACCTCATGCAGCAGCAGCAGGGTGAGCTCACCACCGGCAATTGCGGGCTCGACGATACGATCAATGACATGCGCAGCACCATGCAGCGCTTCGTGGCCAGCAAGATCGCCCCTCACGCCCACCGCTGGCATCTCGACAATGACTATGTGCCGCTGGAGATTATAGCTGAGCTCGCTGAGCTTGGGGTTTTCGCCCTTACCCTTCCCGAGGAATTTGGCGGTCTTTCCCAACCCAAGGAGGCCATGTGCGTGGTGTCCGAGGAATTGTCGCGGGGCTGGATTGCGGTGGGATCACTGGGAACGCGCGCCGAAATTGCCTGCGAGTTGATACTGTGTGGCGGCACGGAAATGCAGAAGGCCAAATGGCTCCCCAAAATTGCCTCAGGCGAGATCCTGCCCACGGCGGTGTTCACCGAACCCGATACCGGATCGGACTTGGGAGCACTTCGCACCCGCGCCGAAAAGCGGGGAGACGTCTACAAGGTCACCGGCAACAAGACATGGATCACCCATCCGGTGCGCGCCGATCTGATGACCCTCCTTGTACGGAGCATTGCGTCGGAGAAAGGCTACAAAGGACTTTCCATGCTGCTGGCCGAAAAACCCCGGGGCAGTGATGCCAATCCGTTTCCTGCCCCCGGTATGGGTGGCAGTGAGATCGAAGTGCTGGGTTACCGTGGCATGAAGGAATATGAAATCCGCTTTGACGATTTTGAGGTGAAGGCCGAAAACCTTCTTGGCAGCGTCGAGGGCCAGGGCTTCAAGCAGCTCATGCAAACCTTTGAAAGTGCGCGCATACAAACGGCAGCAAGAGCCATCGGTGTTGCCCAAAATGCCCTGGATTTGGGCATGAAATACGCAACGTCACGCAAGCAGTTTGGAAAATCAATCATCAGTTTTCCGCGCATTGCCGACAAGCTTGCGCTTATGGCTGCCGAAATCATGGCTGCCCGCCAGCTGTGTTACTATGCGGCGCGGGAAAAGGATGCAGGCCGCCGCTGTGATGTGGAGGCTGGCATGGCCAAATTGCTGGGCGCCCGGGTCGCCTGGTCGGCCGCCGACAACGCCTTGCAAATCCACGGCGGGAATGGTTTTGCGCTGGAGTTTGAAATCAGCCGCGTTCTGTGCGACGCGCGCATTCTCAACATCTTTGAAGGTGCCGCAGAAATCCAGGCCCAGGTCGTGGCCAGGCGCATTCTCGAAGGCGCCAACTAACGCGCAATGATCTTCAGTCCGGCGACCGCACCAGCCTGAAACAAATGAGCCACCGTTGCGTAGAAATCATCCAGTCCGTCCACCAGTGCTGCACCATGCACGTCAATGTTGCGTGCCCGTGCGGCCCGGAACATGGCAAGGCGCGAGACGGTGAAGTCCGTCCACTCACCGGTCACATCACTCATTTGCACATCGGCAAAGCCGCAAGCCAGGAGCTGCGCCTCATAGTCCAGCGGTCGCGGCAGGGCCGAACATTGAACCTTCACCGAAAGTGCATCCACTTCACTCGTTGCCAAGTCCCTATGGCGGCCATAGTCTTCGATATACATGGTGCCGCCGGGCTTCAACGCCGCACGGCACGCAGCAAATAGTTTCGTCTTGTCCGGAATATGGAGAAAACACAAGAACGAGATGATCGCGTCATAGTCATGGGCTGCAGTTCCCTGCAGGATGTCGCCACACACATGCTCCACCCGTGAAGAAAGCCCGCAGCGCGCCGTTAGCTCACGCGCCACGTCGTTGAGATCGGCCTGCAGTTCCAGCGCCGTGACATGGGCTCCCGTCTTTGCCGCGATATAGCGCGCCGGGCCGCCAATGCCGGAACCCACATCAAGTACGCGCGCACGAGGTGCAAGGTCGAGCACGCCCAGGGCTTCATCAACGGCGTCGGTTCCGAAATAATGGTACTGGTCAAATGGCGTGAGTTGATCCACCCGCAGCCCCTGGTCGTTATCAATGCCAAGCGCCGCGAGTTCCGCGTGAATGCGGTGCACGTCCGTGTAAAGCTTCATGGATTTCATTTGGACACACTCTCCACATCCATTATCGCTACATCTCCATGCAAAGGGCAACAGTGATTCCAATGACTGAAAAGACCATTCTCATCACCGGCTGTTCGTCGGGCATTGGCTACACCTGTGCCGTGGGGCTGAAAGCCCGGGGCTGGCGGGTATTTGCCACCGCCCGAAAACCCGTGGACTTGAGCCGACTGGCGGGCCTTGGCCTGGAAACACTGTATTTGGATTACCGTGAACCTTCCTCGATCGAGGCCTGCATCAAGGAGGTGTCAAAGCGCACCGGCGGCAAACTCTACGCTCTCTTCAACAATGGTGCCTATGGCCAGCCCGGGGCCGTGGAAGATTTATCCAGGGCCACCCTTGAAGCGCAGTTCCAGGCCAATGTGTTTGGCTGGCACCAGTTGGCGGTGGGTTGCCTGCCGCTGATGCGCGCCAATGGCTCAGGGCGCATCGTGCAGAACTCTTCCGTTCTGGGCCTCGTCGCCATGAAATGGCGCGGGGCTTACAACGCCAGCAAATTTGCCATCGAGGCCCTGAGTGACACCATGCGGCTGGAACTCCGCGATACAAACATAGAAGTCATTCTCATCGAACCCGGTCCCATCACCAGCCGCTTTACCGAGCATGCGCTCGCAGCCTTCGAGGCAAATGTCGACGCTGGAAATTCAAACTACCGGCACGCCTACGACATCCAGCGCGCCAGGCTGGGCGGTGGCCGTTCCAGCCGTTTCAAGCTGCCGGCGGAAGCGGTGCTCGCCAGGCTGGTGCAGGCCCTCGAGGCACCGCGACCACATGCCCGTTACTATGTGACCACGCCCACCCATATAATGGCTTGGGCCCGCAGGCTTTTGCCGCAAAGGCTAATGGAC
The DNA here is from genome assembly GCA_031371945.1 of Rhodobiaceae bacterium. Taxonomy (GTDB): domain Bacteria; phylum Pseudomonadota; class Alphaproteobacteria; order Rhizobiales; family Aestuariivirgaceae; genus Aestuariivirga. The sequence continues at coordinate 13,592 of JANMKJ010000261.1, read as the reverse complement.
TACGTTGTCAACAAGGCGTCTGACCAATGAATGTTTTTGACTATCTCGTTCCCCTTTCCGTAGGCGCCGTTGCCGTTGTCCTGCTTCTTGGACTGTGGAACATGCTGCGTGGCGGCTCGGCCAGCCGCTCGCAAAATCTCATGCGCTGGCGTGTGCTGCTGCAGTTTGCCGCCATCCTGATCATGATGGCCGGCCTGTGGTTTACCAGCCGCCATTGAAACCGGCGTGGGGGCTTCCCATCTAATACGCTGATTTGGAGGAACCCATGACTGATAAAACCACTGTCGCCAGGGACTTCTGGCCAAAACTCAAAAAATCACTGGGCCACCTGCCCTTCGCGCAGGATGTTCTTGCCGCCTATTATTGCGCCTTTGATGCAAACACCCCGATCAAAGTAAAAGGCACACTTCTGGCGGCCCTTGCCTACTTCATTCTGCCGTTTGACGTCATTCCGGACTTCATCCTCGGGTTGGGCTTTACCGATGACATGGCCGTGCTGTTCACTGCCGTTTCCCTGGTGCGCAACCACGTGACCCAGGCCCACCGTGACCGCGCCAAGGAAACCCTCGAAAAGCTTCAGGCTGAAACTGTCTGAGACTTGCGGGTAACGATGAAGACCGCGCCGGCGCAAATTGCCATGCCGAGAATCTGCAGCGGCACCAGTGTCTCGCCAAAACACACATAGGTCATCAGGGCCGACACTGCAGGCACCAGGAAAATCAAACCTGACACTCGCGCTACATCGCCGTGCCGGATCAGCAGCATCAGCAGCGTGATGGCAGCAAGCGACAGCACCACCACCGACCATGCGAGCGCAAACCAGGCGCTGAAACTTCCATCAAAGCCAAAATTCTCAAGCAATGCTGCAGCCAGCAGCACAACGATCGATGCTCCTGCGTATTGCCAGAACCCGCCACTTGCCATGTCGACACCAGTGGCAAAGCGCTTCTGGTAAACCGTGCCCAGCGACACGCAGAACGCGCCAAAGATATTCAGGGCCGTAGTCAACGGCGTGATCCCACCCACGGTTCCCATCATGAGCTTCGGCCACACCACCAATCCCACGCCGACAATGCCAACGGCAAGCCCGATCCAGTGGCGCCGGGCGATGGTTTCACCTATGATGAAGGCAGCAAGGATCGTCGTCATGAGGGGCTGCAAGCCCACGATAAGAGCGGATACGCCCGCGGGCATGCCATGCGTCACCACCCAATACACCGGACCGAGATAGCCGCCATGCAGCAGGGCACCGGCCACCATTGCATGCAATGCGAGCCGTGGTCCCGGCCATTCTGCCTGCCGATACACTGCAAACCCGGCAAACAGGGCGCCCGCGATGGGAAAGCGAATGCCAAGGAAGGTGAGGGGTTCGACATGCCCTGCTGATAGCTTGGCCACGACAAAGCCCGTGGCCCACAGCACCACGAACAGTGCCGGTGCCGCCGCAATCCACGCAGGCGCTGGCCGATGCTTCTCCATGCAATATCACTTGCCAAGCTTTGCATGGCTTCGCGAGTGTTATCTTGAGTGTTTTCGCGCATATCGACTATGCTTGAACCATGGAACAACCCCAACCCGGCATCGTCACACTTGCCTTGCAGGCCCTGCGCCGCCTGTTTGCCGACGAGGCCGTTCCCCTGGCGGGCAACATTGCCTTTCGCACATTGTTTTCAATTTTTCCGTTCCTGATTTTTCTAACGGCACTTGCCGGCTTCTTCGGCAACGAGGATCTCGCCCAAAGCATTGTCAATTTTCTGCTGGGTGTGGCACCTGAACAGCTGGTGCGGCCATTGGCGGGTGAAATCCGGTCTATCCTCACCATTCCCCGAACCGGCCTGCTCAGCATCGCGGCCCTGCTCACCATCTGGAGCGCCATGGCAGGTGTCGACAGCATCAGGGTTGGTCTCAACCGGGCCTATGATCTCAAGGAAAACCGCAACATTTTCTGGCTCTACGGCCAAAGCGTCCTTTTTGTCATCGGGTCAGCCGTGGGACTGCTGATCGTTTCAGCCCTCATCGTGTTTGCGCCGTTGTTTCTGGCAGGCCTCGAGCGCTTCGCCCCCGCCCTGCGGCAGAACTTCGATGTGTTGAACTATGTCCGCTACCCGCTCGCCATTGCCCTGCTCACCGCGGGCCTGCAACTCAGCCACCGCATCCTGCCAGCCAAAAAACAGAAGGGCATGGATATCTTTCCGGGCGTTGCCCTCACGGTGCTGGTGTGGATCGCATTAACCTCGGCGTTTTCCTACTACCTCGTCAACTTCAACACCTTCGCCTCGACCTATTCGTCGCTGTCGGGATTGTTTGCCGCCATGTTTTTTCTTTATCTTGCAGCACTGGTGCTGATTCTCGGTGGCGAGGTGAACCGGGTGCTGCAAATTCACAAGTCTTCCCGTACGTCGACCAATGGCACGGACTAGCGGAACTTTCTGGCTGCGAAAAATCCCAAAGCGATAAAGCCGATTAATGCCAGGCCTTGGGCGATCACAAATGGCGGCTCCGACTGTGTTGGCGCCAAGGGATTGAGCTGCGGGATTTTTTGAAATGCCTGCACGACGAAAACAAAAACATTCAGGTAGAGCGAAGCGACTGCAGTCACGACATAAATCAGGCGCCACGCACCCTGCAGGCGAAACACATAGAGGCCCAGCACGGCGGCGAACAGTAGAACCAGCGATAGAACGCCAATGATGCGAGGTGGATCAATGCCAAACGGCGGAATTGGAAAACCGGAAACGCTTGTCAGGATCGTTGAAACAAGAAACACTGCGGCCCAGACCGACGCATTCCTGTTCTGCAGCATCCTCCACACGGCGATCAGTCCTGAAATGATCCCTACAATACTGATGATCACATGCAATTGCGTGAAGGTTTGAATCGACAGTCCGAGTATCATGCCCCTTCCTTTCCAAGAGTTGAGAGCTAAGAATTAATGAGCCGCCTCCATCGCATCATCAAAGGTTTTCAGTCCGGTCCGCGGCGCTGACACCAGCACCGCCATGTTGCCGGGCCGGTGTTCATTCTTCCACATTTTCATGTGTGCCTTTGGAATGTCGTTCCAGCCATAGATTTCCGACATGCAGGGATCGATGCGTTGGGCCTGCACCAGGCGATTGGCATTTGAGGCCTGCATGAGATTGGCAAAGTGGGAGCCCTGCACGCGCTTCTGGTGCATCCACAAATAGCGCGCATCCATGGTGAGATTGTAGCCGGTGGTGCCTGCACAAATCACCACCATGCCACCGCGCTTGACCATGAGTACAGATACCGGAAACGTCGCTTCACCCGGGTGTTCAAAGATGATGTCAGGATTGTTGCCCTTGCCGGTATAGGCCCAGATGGCCTTGCCAAATTCGCGGGCCGATTTCAGCCACTCGTTGTACTCAGGCGTTCCGACCTTGGGCATTTGTCCCCAGCACTGAAAATTCTTGCGGTTGATCACGCCGCGTGCACCAAGCTGCATGACAAAGTCGCGCTTGTCGTCTTCCGAGATCACGCCGATCGCGTTGGCACCTGCCGTTGCAATCAGCTGCACCGCCATGGAACCAAGGCCACCCGAGGCACCCCACACCAGAACATTTTGTCCGGGCTTCAACGTATGCGGCCGGTGCCCGAATAGCATGCGGTAGGCCGTAGCCAGTGTGAGGGTGTAACAGGCCGAGGCTTCCCAGGTGAGGTGTTGCGGACGTGGCAACAGCTGCCGCGCCTGCACCCGCGCAAACTGCGCAAAGGATCCATCAGGTGTCTCATAACCCCAGATGCGCTGCGAGTTCGAGAACATGGGATCACCGCCATTGCATTCCTCGTCGTCGCCATCATCCTGGTTGCAGTGAACCACCACCTCGTCGCCAACTTTCCAGCGCTTGACTTTTTCACCCACGGCGTAGACCACACCGGATGCGTCCGATCCCGCCACATGAAACGGGTGCTTGTGACCATCAATGGGGGAAATGGGGGTGCCAAGGGCCGCCCACACGCCGTTGTAGTTCACCCCGGCTGCCATCACGAGGATGAGAACCTCGTCCTGGCCAATGCTCCAGGTCGGCACGACTTCCATCTGCATCGCCGTGTCCGGTGCACCGTGCCGCTCCTTGCGAATGCACCAGGCATGCATGGTGGCGGGCACATGGCCCAGGGGCGGAATTTCCCCGATTTCATAGAGGTCTTTGACTTTAACCGTCATGCTGCTGCTCCAAATTTGGGCACTACCTTACCTGTTTTGTATTGCGGTGCAACATAGACTATTGAAGCAATTTTGCAGCAATTTGGGACAAGCCCGGAAAGGAAACATTCATCCAATCGTTAAGTCTTCGTTGGCATTTACAGTTACGAAACCCATAATGCGCTGGACGGTCCTTCGTTACTTCGGGAGAGACAACGATGTTTGATACGCTGGCACAGATTAATTTCGCACAACTCATCGACAATGTCGTCAACTTGAGAATTACCGGACAGGTGCTGACAACCTGCATCATATTCAGCAGCATTGGCGCCATTATCCTGGGAAAATTCTCGGGCAATTTCGGCAACGTCACCTATCCCCTGAACTTTTCCGTGCTGTTCATTGGTGCAGTCATTACCAACAGCGCGTTTGATGGGTTCGACATTCCAACCCTGGAATACCAGCACCAGGTCCTGATGTTCACCGTGGGCGGAATGTGCAGCGCATCGTTTGCACTTCTCTGGCTGGCAGGCGCCAGGAACACCTGATCCCGCGCTCCCAGGGTTGCGTTGCGTTGGGCGCCGTGCTTCCATATTGCAATGCAAAATGGGAAACCCGACAAGCCGTGGCTGATCCGCACCTATGCCGGTCATTCCACCGCCGCCGAAAGTAACAAGCTGTTCCAGGCCAACCTGGCCAAGGGCCAAACCGGGTTATCCGTAGCGTTCGATCTGCCCACCCAGACGGGCTACGATCCGGACCATGTTTTGGCCCGGGGCGAAGTGGGTAAAGTCGGTGTTCCCGTGTCCCACATCGGCGACATGCGCGCACTGTTTGCCAACATTCCCTTGGCCACCATGAACACGTCGATGACCATCAATGCCACGGCCCCGTGGCTGCTTGCCCTCTACGTGGCCCTTGCCGATGAGCAGGGCATTCCGCGTGCAGAACTTTCCGGCACCACCCAGAACGACATCATCAAGGAATATCTCTCGCGCGGCACCCACGTCTATCCGCCCGTCCCCTCGATCAGGCTCATCACCGATACCATTTCATTCTCGGCCAGCAACATGCCGAAATGGAATCCGATGAATGTGTGTTCGTATCATTTGCAGGAAGCCGGGGCGACACCGGTGCAGGAACTGGCCTTTGCACTGGCCACCGCCATTGCCGTGCTGGATGCGGCAAAGCTTGAAGTGGCAGCAACCGCATTCCCCGACGTGGTGGGCCGTATGTCGTTTTTCGTGAATGCCGGCATCCGTTTCATCACCGAGATGTGCAAAATGCGCGCCTTCACTGACCTGTGGGACGAAATTTGCCGCCAGCGCTATGGCATCGAAGATGAAAAACTGCGGCGCTTCCGCTATGGCGTGCAGGTCAACTCGCTCGGCCTCACCGAACAGCAGCCCGAAAACAATGTCTACCGCATCCTGCTGGAAATGCTGGCCGTGGTGTTGTCAAAAAATGCCCGGGCCCGCGCCGTGCAGCTGCCCGCCTGGAACGAAGCGCTGGGCCTTCCCCGCGCCTGGGACCAGCAATGGTCGCTGCGCATGCAGCAGATCGTGGCCTACGAAACCGACCTTCTGGAATATGCCGACATTTTCGATGGCTCCCGGGAAATCGAAGCCAAGGTTGAGAGCCTGAAACAGCAGGCGCGCACCGAACTTGAAATAATCCTCGGCATGGGTGGTGCCATCCCCGCCATTGAGCAGGGCTACATGAAACACGCCCTGGTGCTTTCCAATACCGAACGCCTGAAGGCGATCGAGCGCGGCGATACAAAAGTCGTGGGCGTCAATATGTTTACCACCAGCGAAGCCTCCCCGCTTGCCACCGGTGAAGGCGAAATGGTGCTCACGGTTTCAGAAAATGTCGAGTTTGAACAAATCAAAAAACTGAAACAGTGGCGCGACACCCGCAACGCTGAAGCTGTAGCGGCGGCACTCGGCACCCTGCGGGCGGCGGCATCAAGCGGTCTCAATGTCATGGAACCCTCCATCGCCTGCGCCAGGGCAGGTGCAACAACGGGCGAATGGGCCGAAACCCTGCGCCAGGTCTTTGGCGAGTTCCGCGCCCCAACCGGGGTGGTTCTCGTGATGGATGAACCACCTGAGAAATCACTTGAAGCGATCCGCACCCGTGTTGGTCTACTCGCGCAAGTGCTTGGCACGACTCCCAAATTCCTCATGGCCAAACCCGGGCTGGATGGTCATTCCAATGGAGCTGAACAGATTGCGGTGCGCGCCGCCGACTGTGGACTTGAAGTGATCTATGAAGGCATTCGCCTGACACCTGAACAGATCGTGGCGTGTGCCAGGGACAAAAAAGTAAACCTCATCGGACTTTCCATTTTGTCGGGAAGCCACGTGCCCTTGATCCGGGAGGTGATGCACCAGTTGCGGGCGGCCCACCTTGAAAACATTCCCGTGGTGGTGGGCGGCATCATTCCGGGTGAAGACATTCACATCCTGAAGCAGCTCGGCGTTGCCCGCGTTTACACGCCAAAGGATTTTGACCTCAATGCAATCATCGCCGACCTGTTGGGCGTGATGGAAACATCACAGCACCCCGCCTGACAACCTGCCGTATTATTTTGTCGTCAGGTTGTAATACACCACGTCAGAACTCGGCCCCATGATGAAGTTCTTGACGTTCGCCCGTCTCGCCAATTGCTTGGTCTCCTGGAACATGATGATGAACGGTCCCTCAACCATCACCTTGTGCTGCAGGTCCTTGTACATCTGCTCGCGCTTGGCCGTGTCACGTTCACGCACCGCCGCATTGGTCATGGCGGTAATTTCCGGAATGTCCCAGCTGTTGCGCCAGGCCAGGGGTTTCGCCTTGGCCCCATCCGAGTTATCCGGATTGCGCGCGAAGGAATCGGCATTGCTGTGGGGATCCATATAGTCCGGCCCCCAGTTGATCAGCAGCATCTGGTGCTGGCGGGCCCGGTATTTCGTCAGGACCGTCTTCTGTTCCGCCATGGCGATGGAGACCTTGACGCCCCCTTGTGCCATCGTTGACTGAATGGATTTGGCCATGTTGGAAAAGGGCGGTGAATTGGGTGAATCCAATGTCACCGAAATGCCATCGGGAAAGCCCGCCTCGGCAAGAAGGGCCTTGGCCTTTGCCGGATCAAACCTGTACATGTTCTCATCCAGCGAAGCCCACAGGCCCGACGGCCAAAATGTCTGGTGAACCTTCTTGTTGCCCTCAAGGAACGAATTCAGCATGCCATCATAGTCCACCAGGTAGTGCATGGCCTGGCGCACTTTGAGATTCTGGAAAGGTTCGGTCTTGAGGTTAAGGCCCACATAATAGAGGCTCTCCTGCGGCACCGTTGACGCCGCCACATCGGTATTGCCGGCCACACCCTTGATCTGGTTGGGTGCAATGTCACGGGCAATGTCAACGTCACCTTTTTCCAGCAGGAAGCGTTGGGACGAGGGCTCCACCACATGGCGGATAACGACCCGGCGCAGCGCTGCAGGGCCACCCCGGTAAGTTGGATTGGCATCGAGAACGACACTGCCCTTGGGCTTCCACCCCCGCAACATGTACGCCCCCGAACCCGCCGAATTGGTTTTCAGCCACGCATAGCCCATGTCACCAGCAGTTTCATGTTCCATCACCGTTTTCATGTCTATGACCGATGCCACCGACGACGACATCAGGCTGAACACCAGCGATGGCGAAAAATCTTCGGTAATCGTCATCTGGAATGTTGCATCGTCGATGACCTTGACCAGTTGGTCGACGTTCTCCTTGGTCCAACCCAGCTGGCTCACGAGAAATGCCGGGTTCATGTCGAGCTTGATCACCCGCTGCAGGGAAAATACAACATCAGCCGCAGTGAGCGGGTTGCCTGATGTAAATTTCTGGCCCGGCCTGATCTTGAATGTAAACGTCTTGCCATCGTCGGAAACCGTGTAGCTTTCAGCCACACCCGGCACCAGCTTGGTAATATCCGTGGGCTCGAACCGCATGATGCGGTCATAAAGGTTGGCTATCACTTCAATACCGGTAAACTCATAGGCTTCAGCCGGATCAAGCGTGATCATGTCGTCGATGTTTTTGGCAATGACCAGCGTGTCAGCAGGCGTTGCAGCCGTTGCAAGGGGCGCAAAAAACAGCATGCCGCACGCAATCAGCAGGTATTTTAGCCGACTTAACATCCCACCACCCTTAGATCAGTCTGGAAATCTTGTTTGCCCGTTCCCTAACTGATTAATGATTTCACACTGTTTTCACGCCAAGCGCAAGTTGCTTGCAGGGCCACTTCCTTGACATTCGCGTGAGGCTTGCCTAGAACCCCCCAATCGCTGCTGGTTTTAAGCCAGAAGTGAGCCATGCGCTGCCTCCGGCAACTCAATAAAAGCTTGTAATATCAAGCACTAAAGCCCGCTGTTTCATGAGTTTGGCAGCGGCGCCAAAGGGCGCGAGGAATGAAAAAGGTTATACCATGTACGCAGTTATCAAGACTGGCGGCAAACAATATCGCGTTGCTGCCAATGACAAGATCCTCATCGAAAAGCTCGAGGGCGCCGCTGGCGACCACGTGAATTTTACCAACGTATTGATGGTGTCCAATGGTGGAACCGTTGATATTGGTGCTCCCTTCATTGCCGGGGCAACGGTTGTTGGCGAAATTGAAAAGCAGGCCCGCGGGCCCCACATCATCATTTTCAAGAAGCGCCGCCGCAAGCACTACCGCCGCAGGAACGGCCACCGTCAGGATTTGACCAGTGTTATCATCACTGAAATCCTCACCGGTGGTGCCAAGCCATCGGGCGCCAAGGCGGTGAAGAAAGTTGCCGCTGCCACGGCGGAAGCGGCACCCCTTGCCGCTCCTGTAGCCACTGGCGCTGACGACATTTCGCTCATTGCCGGCATTGGTCCCAAGATCCTCAAGGGTCTGACTGATTTGGGCGTGACATCGTTCGCCCAGATCGCTGGCTGGACCGACGCGGACGTTGAGCGTATTGAAACTGAATTGAAGCAAAAGGGCCGGGTTGCCCGCGAAGAATGGATTGAACAGGCCAAGGAACTCATGGCCGGCAAACCACCGCGTGCAAAAACCGATAAAGCCCGCAGCAAAGAATAAGGAGCACCTCCCATGGCCCATAAGAAAGCAGGCGGCTCGTCCCGCAACGGTCGCGATACAGCAGGCCGCCGTCTTGGCGTGAAATGCTTCGGTGGCGAAAACGTCATCTCCGGCAACATCATCATCCGCCAGCGTGGCACCACCTGGCACCCTGGAACCGGCGTTGGCCTCGGCAAGGATCACACGATTTTTGCAACCATCCCCGGCACGGTTCAATTCCGTGGCACCAAGGGCAACAAGCAGGTTGTTTCAGTCATCCCGATGAAGGCTGCTGAATAACCGGCGAGGCGCAATTTTACTGTACGAAGTCCAACGGAGATGCCACAAAGCGTCTCCGTTTTTCATTGAATGCCATGTTGCCACACATTGAAACACCCAGACTGATCCTGCGCCCGCCGCGGAAGGACGATGCCGATACCCTGGCGCGCGAGCTGAATAACTTCAGGATCTCCCGCAATACCGGCCGCATTCCCCACCCCTACCACCTGAAGGATGCCGAGGATTTTCTGTTCCGTGCGAACCACATGGCACCACCTTCCGGGGCATGGGCGATTTCGAGGAAGCCAAACGCCCAGGAGTTGATAGGCGTGATCAGCCTCGACCATGACGCCGTCAAGGATACCGTTGAATTGGGCTACTGGCTGTCCGAATCCGTCTGGGCCAATGGTTTTGGCAGTGAAGCTGCGGGCGCCGTCGTCGATCATGCATTTCAAAACCTTGAGCTCAACGCCTTGGTCTCCTGCTTTCATGACGACAATCCGGTGTCCGGGCGCATCCTTTCGCGTCTTGGCTTTCAGGTCATCGGCCCCTGCACCAGTTTTTCGCGGGCCCAAAACAAGGACGTTGCCGTAACCAATCTCCATTTGAGCCGGCAAGGCTGGGCCAAAAATAAAGGCCGCGACAGGTGATTGCCACGGCCTCTTTGAAAATTATCTCGCGTCAGGCTTAGAATACCGCGGCCACATAGCTTGGAACCAGCCGCTTGCGGCCCAGTCCACCATTGTGCTTGGAGGCGGCAAGCTTCAGATTGCCCTTACTCATGCGAACGGCCATCTGCAAGTGCTTCAACCCATACTGAACGTTGACTGAGGGGTTGAGCAGGGCGGAACAATTGCCGCGAAAGCCTACGCCTTTGGCTGTGGCGCACTTCATTTGGAAAACGCCATATTCACCCGCTGATCCCCGGGCGTTGGGATTGTAGTTGGATTCAACCTTGGCAATGCGCAGGGCAAACCAGGTGGGCACGCCATAACGCGGCGCCATGCCCTTGATCAATGCAACAACATGTCCCGAAGCGGCGGGCGATACCCGGCTGCGGCGTGAGGCATGTTGCTTGTTATGTTTCTTGTGATGCTTATGCAGTTGTGCATGGTGCTTCACGTGGTGTTTGTGGTGACGAACCCGGGCTTCCGCTGAACCCGAAAATATAGCCGCAGCAAATAATGCAACAGACAGTCCTGCAATGAGTCTATTTTTCATATTTATCCTTTAATTTTACATAAGTAACGGCAAATTGATCTGTGATAGACTGGCCTCTAGTATTCACAAGACTGCCGGTGCCTGTGACCGCCAAGGGATAAACTGCCTAAATAGGGCTAGAATGTGGCACTGCACAATTTATATTGCACTGCGAAAAATCTAGGAATTTGATCCACAACAGGTTAGAAGGCCCCATGAAATTTCTTGATGAAGCAAAAATCTATGTGCGCTCCGGTGATGGTGGAGCCGGAGCCGTGTCTTTTCGGCGTGAAAAATTTATCGAAATGGGCGGCCCCGATGGCGGCGACGGTGGCAACGGTGGTGACGTTTGGGTGGAAGCCGTCGACGCGCTCAACACCTTGATCGACTACCGCTACCAGCAGCATTTCAAAGTGCGCACTGCAGGCCACGGCATGGGAAGATTGCGCCATGGCGCCAATTCCGATGACATTATCCTCAAGGTGCCAACCGGTACCGAGGTTTACGAAGCCGACAATGAAACCCTGATTGCCGATCTCAGCAAGCTGGGCGAACGGGTGCGCATCGCACGCGGCGGCAACGGGGGTTTTGGCAATGCCTATTTCAAGTCAGCGACAAACCGCGCTCCGCGCCACGCCAATCCTGGCATTGAGGGTGAAGAGCGCTGGATTTGGCTGCGGCTCAAGCTCATTGCCGATGCGGGCCTGCTGGGATTGCCCAATGCAGGAAAGTCCACCCTGCTTGCAGCCGTTTCTGCTGCCAAGCCCAAGATTGCGGACTATCCCTTCACCACCTTGCATCCGCAGCTGGGCGTGGTGAAGGCGGCAGGCAACAGTTTTGTTCTCGCCGACATTCCAGGTCTCATCGAGGGTGCCAACGAGGGCCATGGCCTTGGCACCAAGTTTTTGGGCCACATCGAGCGCTGCGCCATCCTCCTGCACCTCATTGATGTGACGGATGCAGATCCGGTGAAAGCCTACCGCGTCATCCGCAAGGAAGTGAAGGATTACGGGCCTGAAATTTCCGACAAGCCGGAAATCATTGCCTTCAACAAGATTGATGCCATCTCCGAAAAGGATCTGGCCCGGAAACTGGCCGACTTCAAGAAACGCCTGAAGAAAACCCCGATCCTGATTTCCGGCGCAACCGGCATGAATGTGGATGACACGATGAAGCGCCTGCTCACCATCATCCAGAAAGACCGCAAGGCCGCCCGCATGGAAGACCTCGAAGGCATCGAGGTTGAGGACTGGCGTCCATGACCTCCCGCCTGCAGAAAGCCAGGCGCATTGTCGTCAAGATTGGCTCAGCCCTGCTGGTCGATGCCGCAACCGGCACAGTCAAGGCAAGCTGGCTGGCGAGCCTCATTGACGATATTGCAAAGGCCAGGGCCCGCGGTGCCGATGTGATCGTTGTCTCCTCCGGTGCCATAGCCCTTGGCCGCCGTTCGCTGGGCCTTGCGAAGGGCAAACTGCGACTTGAAGAAAGCCAGGCCGCCGCCGCCGTGGGCCAGATCGCCCTGGCCCAGGCCTGGGCCGAAGCGCTGGCCACCAAAAAAATCGTTGCGGCCCAGGTGCTGGTAACATTGAAAGACACCGAAGAGCGTCGCCGCCATCTCAATGCCAGGGCGACCCTCACCACCCTCCTTGCCCAGGGGGCGATACCGGTGATCAATGAAAATGATACCGTCGCAACATCTGAAATCCGCTACGGTGATAATGATAGGCTGGCCGCCCGTGTGGCCTCGATGATGTCCGCCGACTGCCTCGTGCTGCTGTCCGACATTGATGGCCTGTATTCCGCCCCACCCGACAGGAAGGGCGCCACGTTCATTGCCGAAGTCAAAGAAATTACCCCTGAAATTGAAGGTTTTGCTGGCAAGCCCGTATCCGGCGTAGGTTCCGGCGGCATGATCACCAAAATCGAAGCCGGGAAAATTGCACTGGGTGCGGGCTGCAACATGGTGATTGCCTCGGGCCACCATGCCCACCCCTTGCAGCGGATTGTCGATGGCGAACGCTGCACCTGGTTCCTCGCACCCATCAGCGCCATGCAGTCGCGCAAGCGCTGGATTGCCGGCACGCTGCAACCCGTTGGCCGCCTGACGGTTGACGAAGGTGCAAGAACCGCACTCGGCAAGGGCAAGAGCCTGCTTCCCGCCGGTGTAAAGCAGGTCAGCGGCACGTTTTTCCGTGGTGACACGGTGAGCATCGTCGACCAGGCCGGTGGTGAAATCGCCCGGGGTCTTGTGGCCTATGATTCATCCGATGCAACACGCATTGCAGGATTGAAATCTGCTGATATAGAAAAGGCCATAGGCTTCAGGGGCCGCGATGAGATCATTCACCGCGACGATCTGGTGATGACCAATGGCGAAAGAATTTGACATGCTGCAGCTCGGCCAGAATGCCCGCGGGGCTGCCAAGATACTTGCCCTGGCATCAACAGATCAGAAGAATGCAGCCCTGAAAGCCATGGCCAGTGCCGTGCGTGGCACCGCGGCCCAAATTCTCGCAGCCAACGGGCGAGAAATCATTGCTGCCACTGCCCGGAACCTGAAAGAATCCTTCCTCGACCGTCTGACGCTTACACCCCAACGCGTTGAAGCCATGGCCCAGGGCCTTGCGGACATTGCGGCCCTGCCCGACCCCGTCGGCCAGACGCTGAGTGAATGGACAAGGCCCAATGGCATGGCCATTTCACGGGTACGGGTACCGATCGGCGTCATTGGAATCATCTTCGAGAGCCGGCCCAACGTAACTGCCGATGCTGGTGCCTTGTGCATGAAATCCGGCAATGCCGCCATCCTGCGCGGCGGTTCCGATGGGTTCCAGTCGTCCAGCCTCATCGTTGCAGCCCTGCAGGCAG
>JANMKJ010000240.1:0-6805 GCA_031371945.1 Rhodobiaceae bacterium | reverse complement strand
CCGAAGCGACCCCGCCGAGAACCTGTTCCGGCGACGTGTACGCCGGTGTCCCAAAACCATCGTTGACCCGTGGCTGCGCCGTGAAAATTGGCACGGCCTCTTATCTGTTCGAGCGGCCCCAGCACACGTTTGTCGGCCATTTCATTGGCTCACCTGGCATGAATGTGCTGCCCTGTGAAGTGAAGGGCGGCAAGGCCACCTTCGCCGGCCATGAAATTGCTACGGTCAATGCCAAGACCTACAAGGGCACGGGGCAGAAACTTGAACTTGGGGTGCGGCCCGAATTCGTCAGCTTTGCCAAAAAGGGCATTGCCGTTGACATCGTAAAAGTGGCTGATGCCGGCCGGTTCCGCATCGTTGAAACCCGCGCCGCCAATTCCAGCATCAAGCTGCTGGTGCCGGAAGGCGAGACGATCCCAACGGGAAAAACCCATGTGAGCTTCGATGCCACCCATACCCAGGTCTATGAAAATGGCTGGATGGTGGGAGCCCGGCCATGAGCAGCAAAACAGTCAACCAGAAGGCCTGGTTCCTTGTGACACCCGTGTTCCTGCTGGTGGCCTTCAACGCGCTCATTCCCTTGATGACCGTGGTGAACTATTCCGTGCAGGAAACCTTTGGTGACAATGTTTTCACCTGGTCCGGTGTCACGTGGTTTGAACAGGTGCTGCATTCCGAACGCTTCCACGGGGCCCTGCTGCGGCAGATCGTTTTTTCGGCCATTGTGCTCGCCATAGAAATTCCCCTGGGCCTTGGTATTGCGCTTACCATGCCGCGTAAAGGTCCGTGGGTTTCCGTGTGCCTTGTCCTCATGTCGCTGCCCTTGCTCATTCCCTACAACGTGGTGGGCGCCATGTGGAACATCATGGCCTTGCCCGATATTGGCTTGCTTGGCAAAGGCATCAATGCGCTGGGTATCGACTACAACTATACGCGCCAGCCAATTTCAGCCTGGTTCACCTTGGTGCTGATGGATATCTGGCATTGGACGTCATTGGTGGCGCTGCTGTGCTACGCCGGTTTGGTGTCAATTCCAGACGCCTATTACCAGGCGGCCAAAGTGGATGGCGCCAAAACCTGGGCCGTTTTCCGCTTCATCCAGTTGCCCAAGCTCAAGCACGTGCTCACCATTGCCGTACTGTTGCGCTTCATGGACAGTTTCATGATCTATACCGAAGCCGTGGTTCTCACCGGAGGAGGTCCTGGCAGTGCTACGACCTTCCTGTCAATTGACCTGGTAAAAACCGCCATCGGCCAATTTGACCTGGGGCCGGCGGCGGCCATGTCGATCATTTATTTCATTATCATCCTGGCGGTCTCTTGGCTGTTCTACACGCTGATGATGAAGAACGAGGAAATCTGAGATGAAATCCGCCACCCGCTTCATTCCCGTCCTCTACATCGTGTTCCTCATGCTGCCCATCTACTGGCTGCTCAACATGAGCTTCAAGACAACCAATGAAATTCTCGGCGGGTTCTCGCTCTATCCGCATGAATTCACCACGGCAAGCTATGTGAAGATCTTTACGGACCCCACCTGGTACAATGGCTACATTAACTCGATCACCTATGTGTTGATCAACACGGCCCTCTCGGTTGCGGTGGCCCTGCCGGCAGCCTATGCCTTTTCGCGCTATCGTTTTTTGGGTGACAAGCACCTGTTCTTCTGGCTGCTGTCAAACCGCATGGCGCCGCCTGCGGTTTTCGTGCTGCCGTTTTTCCAGCTCTATTCCGCCGTTGGTCTGTTTGACACGCCCTGGGCCGTGGCACTTTCCCATACGCTGTTCAATATTCCGCTGGCTGTTTGGATTTTGGAAGGCTTCATGTCAGGTGTTCCAAAGGCACTTGATGAAACCGCCTTCGTTGACGGTTATTCCTTCCCGCGCTTCTTCTTCCGCATCTTCATTCCCACCATTGCCGCAGGCATTGGTGTCGCCTGCTTCTTCTGCTTCATGTTCTCGTGGGTTGAACTGTTGCTGGCCAAGAACCTGACCTCCGTTGCCGCCAAGCCGATTTCAGCAGTCATGACCAAGACCGCCAGTACCTCCGGCTATGAACTGGGCCTGCTCGCAGCCGCAGGCTCGCTCACCATCATTCCCGGGGCCATCGTCATTTATTTCGTGCGCAACTATATCGCCAAGGGCTTTGCCCTGGGCCGCGTGTAGGGAGAAAACACCATGGAACCCACCACATTTCTCTCCTGGATGGCATGGACATGGCCAACCATATTCTTCTTCCTGTTCGTGTTTGGCTCAATCGCCGCCATGGGCGTGTGGGAGTATTACTCCCCCGGAGGTGGCCCCCGCCACGGCATATTTGGCCTTGATACGACGCGCGGTGACCGTCTGTTCATCACGCTTCTTGGCAGCTGCTTCATCTTCCTCGCCTGGCTCGGCCTGTTCGGCACTCCCCTGTACGGCGGATTGGTGCTGGCGCTGATCTGGGCCATTGTTGTTTTCAAGTGGGTGTGAGAAGCGAGTGGCTTTGCGCCACTCGCCAATTATCGTGCCTGACTACATGATCCGCTTCATGGCGATGCCAAGCTTGCCATAGTCAACCAGGAAATACCCGTCGCTGCCAATGTAAACCGCCGAAGGCTTCACCCTCATAACATCCTGGGCCATCACGCCCACATAGATTCCAGGCTGATCCTTGTATTCAAAGGAGTACAGCGGCAGGTTCAGCACGGTTGTACCAACCCGGTGAATAGCGGTCTTGAGCCGTCTATCGGAGTGTCGGGTCGGCGTCTCCTTGCCGTGGGTCAGCGGATTATTCGGGTTCTGCACATAGCATTTGCGCCGGATCTTGCTGCCGCCGCATACGACTGCCGACTTGCAGCTCTCATGCGCAACACTCATGCGTGCCGACCGGCTTGCTACAAGTGCCTTCTCGCAACATTTCTCCGCAGTAAGGCGCGATGAACTCGTGCACTTGCTCAGATTTGTGTTTTTTTGCGCGGCTTGGCTTCCAGCACTGCCGACCATGACCGCTATGGTCAGGCCAAGTGTGAGAATACCAGTATTCGTGATTTTGGACATGTCTTGCTCCTGTGAACAAAATAACCCCTCACACGACGATGATATCAGGTCAGCGGGCGCGCCACAATGATATCCAAGTGTCGCATCGTCGCTAGCTTCGCAACGTTCCGCCCGTGGCCTTTGCAACTGCGGCAATGATTTTCTGCGACACGGCTTCAATCTCTTCATCGGTGAAGGTCTTGTCTTTTGGCTGCAGGGTGACTTCAACGGCGTAGGACTTCTTGGACCCGTCAAGCTTGAACACGTCAAACACGGCGGCATCCGCAATCAGTGCCTTGTCAGCTGACTTTGCCGCCTTGATCAGCTTGTCGGCCTCCACCGCATCATCCACGACGAAGGCAAAATCGCGTGATACCGGCAAGAGGTCCGAGGCATTCAACGCCGACCGCGTGGCAGTCCTCGCCTTCGGCACTGGTATGGAATTGAGCACCACTTCGAAGGCCACCAACGGACCTTTCACATCCATGGCAGAAAGTATGCGGGGATGAATTTCGCCGAAGTAGGCCAGTTTGTTCTGCGGACCCATTTGAATGGTGCCGCTGCGGCCGGGGTGAAACCAGGAAGGTGCTCCGGCAACAATTTGCAGGTTAGCCACTGGAGCGCCTGTTGCTTCAAGCACTGCCAGCGCATCGGCCTTTGCATCAAAGGCATCCACGCCACGCGAAGCACCTGACCATGACCGTGAAACAGCAGCCCCGCGCCGCACGCCGCAGGCGCGCAGGGTTTCGTCAGCTGGCTTGTCACCGGCATAGGCATGGCCGATTTCACTGATTGCAAGGTCAGCAAAGCCGCGCTTCCCGTTACGGCCAGCAGCAGCCACGAGATTGGGAATGAGCGATGGCCGCATGTCGGAAAGTTCAGTTGAAATCGGGTTGGCCAGTTTTAGTTCAGGCTGCCCGCCGCCAAACAGCGTGGCATGTTCTTCCGCAATGAAGCTCCATGTCACCGCCTCATTGAAGCCGCGTGACGCCAGCGTGCGCCGCGATGCCAGCATGCGCTTTTGCAGCACGCTGAGAACCGGTGTCGCAATCGGATGATTGCGCTCCATGGCTGCGGCCGGAATGTTGTCAACGCCATAGATGCGCGCCACCTCTTCAACGAGATCAGCCTCGCCATGCACGTCGGGCCGCCACGAGGGGACCGCGCATTCCAATCCGGCGCTGGTTTCTTTCACGTCGAAACCAACGGCGGAGAGAATGCGTTTTTGCTCTGCCAGCGGAATGTCCACACCTGCCAGCGCCTTTACCCGCGTTGCCCGTAACGTATAGGAGCGCGCCGTGTTGGGAACCGCACCCGCAATCACCGGATGGGACGCAGCACCACCACAGAGGTCTAGGATCATGCGGGTACCGAGTTCTGAGCCGGTTGGTGTAAAGGCAGGATCAGCGCCGCGTTCAAAGCGGTAGCGCGCGTCCGATACGATGCCCAGCTTGCGTCCCGTGGCCGCCGTGCGCAAGGGATCGAAATAGGCCGCTTCAAGGTACACGTTGGTTGTGGTCTCCGAGCAGCCCGAGGCTTCTCCACCCATGATGCCGGCGATGCCTTCGGCACCCTTGTCGTCGGCTATAACTGTCATGGCCGATGTGAGCGTGTAGGTCTTGCCATCAAGGGCCACCAGTGTTTCACCATCCCTTGCCATGCGGGCATGGATGTTGCCATGCACCTTGTCGGCATCAAACACATGCAAGGGCCGGCCATAGGCGAAGGTGATGTAGTTGGTGATGTCAACCAGTGCCGAAATCGGGCGAAGGCCAATGGCCTTCAGACGCCGCTGCAACCATGCGGGCGAAGGGCCGTTCCTGACGCCCTTGATATAGCGCCCAACAAACAAGGGGCAGGGCTTTGCATCGTCAAAATCCAGCGTTACGGTGATCGGCGACTGGAATTGACCGGCCACGGGTTTGACGTCGAGTGGCTTGAGCGTTCCCAATCCCTTGGCGGCAAGGTCGCGCGCAATGCCGTAAATGCCAAGTGCATCCGGCCGGTTTGGCGTCACCTTCACGTAAATCATCGGGTCATCAAGGCCAAGGGCCGTCACGGCAGGCGTGCCCACGGCCCACTCACCGCTCACCTCGATAATGCCGTCATGCTCCTGGCTGATCAGCAACTCGCATTCGGAACATAGCATGCCCTGGCTTTCGGAACCCCGGATCACGCCGGGTTCGAGCGTTTCACCACTTGAAGGGATCACGGCACCGGGCAGGGCGATGATTGCCTTCATGCCGGTTCTCGCATTGGGTGCTCCACACACAACCTGGATAAGGCCCGTATCCGTTTCCACCTTGCACAGCCGCAGCTTGTCCGCGTTGGGATGCTTTGCGGCTTCAACCACGTAGGCCACCTTGAACGGGGAAAGCACCTTGCTCTGGTCGTGGACTTCTTCAACCTCAAGGCCAACGCCAATCAGGCCCTCAACAATCTGGTCGAGAGTTGCGGTCGTATCGAGATAGTCCTTGAGCCAGGCGAGGGTGAGCTTCATGACAGGCCTCCCGGCAAGGTCGGCACATTGAGTGCCCGGAAACCGTAATGCCGCAGCCAGCGCAGGTCCGCTTCGAAAAACGCGCGTAAATCCGGAATGCCGTATTTCAGCATGGTGATGCGGTCCAGTCCCAGGCCAAAGGCAAAGCCCTGGTACCTGTCGGGTTCAAGGCCTCCCGCCTTGATCACGCTTGGGTGCACCATGCCGGAGCCGAGGATTTCGAGCCACGACGTGCCCTGCCCAATCTTCACCTGGCCGCCCTCCCAGGAACAGTTGATGTCAACCTCCATGGAAGGCTCCGTGAACGGGAAATGCGAAGCGCGAAACCGCATCTTCACATCATCCACTTCAAAAAAGCTCTTGCAGAATTCGGCCAGGATCCACTTGAGGTGCCCCATGTGGGTGGTCTCGTCGATCACCAGGCCTTCAATCTGGTTGAACATCGGCGTGTGCGTCATGTCACTGTCACTGCGGAACGTGCGGCCCGGTGCGATGATGCGAATGGGCGGTGTTGATGACAGCATGGTGCGGATCTGCACTGGAGACGTGTGCGTGCGCAACACCATGCGGCTGCCGTCAGGTTTTTCGTTGAAATAGAATGTGTCCTGCTCCTGCCGGGCAGGGTGCTCGGGCGGAATGTTGAGTGCCGTAAAATTGTGGAAATCATCTTCAATATGCGGGCCTTCGGCCACCGCAAACCCCAGGTCACCAAAAATCTGCACCACTTCTTCCCACACCTGGGAGACAGGATGCACCGTACCCTTGGGCTCTGGCCGCGCTGGCAGGGTCACATCGATTTTTTCAGATGCCAGGCGTTGTTCCAGCTGGGCTTCCTGCAGCACAGTCTTACGCGTGGCGATCGCGGCGGTCACCGTGTCCTTGAGCACGTTGAGTGCCGCACCCGCCGATTTACGGTCATCCGGCGTCATCGTACCCAGTGACTTCATTTGTTCGGAAATGGATCCCTTCTTGCCAAGCGTCGCCACGCGAATGGCTTCGAGGCCCGCCTCGTCGGCAGCACTTGCAATCTGGTTCAGGATATCTTGTTCAAGACTCATCGGAAGGCAGTCCTTAAAACGAATTGGCCGGACCTCTCAGTGTCTACACACCAACGGCCCGGCCAAGGAATTCAAAAATTGAGGCGTTTACTTATTGAGCAGCCTTGGCCTTTTCAACAAGGGCGGCAAAACCTGCTGCATCATGGATCGCGAGATCCGAGAGAACCTTGCGGTCCACTTCGATGCCGGCCTTGCCAAGCCCGTAAATAAATCGGCCGTAGGTGAGTCCC
>JANMKJ010000206.1:0-7779 GCA_031371945.1 Rhodobiaceae bacterium | reverse complement strand
ACCGCTTCCTCCTCCAGATAGCCCACAAACCGGTGAGCCACGCGTGGCCAGAACAGGTAGAAAATAAAAAAACCGTTGAAGAATATGCCTTGCGCAATGATGATGAGAAGCCGTTCGTAGATGCTGGGCTTTGCCACATTGATGAAGGTCATGAGATGGGCCCGCTCATTTTGTGCTTCATCCAGAAGGGTCTTGATCCAGCCCCGGTCATCCTGGAATCTCCGCAGCGACTTGAGATGGGTCAGCATGCCGCCCACCATGCCGGGAACTGCCGCCACCGTCTCCAGCACCACGGCACGGTGCCCATAGCGTTTCTGGAAGAACAGGTCGGCAAAGAACCTGAGGAACTTGACCGAACCCAGGGCAATGCGGTCGCCAACACCCACTGGCTGATAATGGTAAACTCGCAATTCCTCTGGTCTGTTCATGGCTATTGTCCCCCGGAGCTGGATTTGGAATGCTTCCAAACCTCCCACTTCACCTTGGACCACTTATAGGCGTCCAGCACCGACATGCCATACACAAAAAATCCGCCAATGTGACGGCCAAAGAAGCTCGAAGTCACGGGCATCATGTGGCTGCTCGCCCATCCCAGCACAATCATGAAAAACAGGAACAGCAATCCCCGCTGTGCCCGTCCCTGCAACACATGTCCGGAAGCCGGCAGCAGGATTGCAGCGATCAGCACATTGCGTGGATTATGCGGCGCATCGGTCATCGTTTCTTGTCACTCCATTCCAGCACTGCCTCGCGAATATCCAGAAGGGTTTCTAAAGTACCCTGCAGGGCGACCTCATCGATCACCACGTCGCCAAACTCTGCCTGCCTGAAGATACCATAGCGTGCCCGGTCCGCCTCGGCCAGAAGCCAAACCAGGCGCACGCCATTTTCGGTGATCAGCAGCTCCTTGGCGCGGGTGTCGAAAAAATCACCAATATATGGCCTGATGATCTCTGCTGGAATCACATTGTCGGCGTCGTCAGTGCGGATGACCGCATGTTCGGGAAAACCGGTGGGATGCTCCAGCGTGTGCGGCAGCAAATCAAAGTTTGAAAATGTCGTAGGCCCCGCCGGTCGCATCATCATGTCAAATTTGGCCGCCAGCGGCAGCGAACATTGCACGGTAACCAACATCCACAGCGCGGGGAGGCGGCGCGTCGGCAGCGTGTCGATGACCGGTTTTACCTGGACCGGAAATCCCCTGTAGTTGCCCACCAGTCGCGGCAGCTCATGTGGACCCTGCTGCTCCATCTTAGTCTGTCGAATGACCGAAAGGGCAGGTGCAAACAGGTCCTCCATGAATTCCGACCTGCGCAACTGTTCGAACCGGTAGCTGCGATAGAGCTTCCACCCAAACAGCAAAACCATAACAATGCCAAAAACACTCAACATACGTCCGTCCCCCAGTGAAATGGCCCGCCTTGGGGGCGGGCCATGTGCTTGTCAGTAACCCTTTGGTTTAGGCCACGGCATGGTGAATTGGTCACCGCGGCGCACATACTGGTACCTATAGAAGTGGAACCACAATGACACAACCATGTAGAACACCACCATTGCCGTCAGCTGGGACCCGAAGCCCAGGAAAATGGCAAAGTAGGTGACGATACAAAGCACCAGCAGCACGATCGCCGGAATGGGGTGGAACGGATGGGTATAGCCGCGCCGTATCGACCCCAGTGGCCACTTGTTGCGGAACATCATGATGTTGATGCTCATGAAGGTATACTGCAGCACGCCCGACAGGATCGAGAACGTGATCGCCTGGTTCAAGTCGGAAATGAACGCAAAGGCCAGCGCTATTGGCAACAGGAACACGATTGACCGGTAGGGCGTGCGGTACTTGGGATGTACCGCTGAGAACCATGTCGGCAGATACCGGTCGCGGCCGAGCGAGAACCAGGCCCGGGCCGCATCATTGATGCAACCGTTTGCCGAAGCCACCGCCGAAAGAACCGTTCCCCAGAACAACAGGAACTCAAGGGTTGAACTTCCCGTCATCCGCGCTGCGTCATACAGCGGGAAGAACGTGAAGCCGAGGTATTCCCATGGCAGCAGGCTGGCGCAAACATACCATGTCAGTGCTGCAGCAATGAGCAGCGTGATCATGCCGGCCATCGTGCCATAGGGCAGTGAACGCGCCGGGGACCGTACTTCTTCGGCAGCCTGGGTAGTCCCTTCGATACCGAGGTAGTACCAGATGCCGAACTGGAACGCGGCAATAACGCCGATCCAGCCATAGGGCAGGGCATTTTGCGGGGTTACCAATTCACCCAGCTTCAATACGGCACCTTGGCTCCACGGCTGAACCGAGAAGAACAGGATGACGATCGAGGCATAGGCCAGGGCAGTAATGATGAAGTTCACGTTGAGCGTCATCAGCACGCCGCGGTAGTTCAGCCACGCCAGTGTAACAATGGTGACCGCAATAAAGCTGTTATGCGTGAGACCCTCGGTTGCCGCCACCGTGACGATGAGATCGCCGGTCAGGATGGCGTCTGAAACTTCGAGCATGGTGTAGGCAAACACCAGGTACAGCGCCACGTTGAACGCCATGAGCGGGCCAACAATGTGCTTGGCCTGCGCATATTGCCCACCGGCCGCGGCAACCGTTGAGGTCACCTCGGAATCGATCATGGCAACGGATGTATAGAGAAGGCCCACAACCCAACAAACGATGAGGGCGGCGAGGGCGCCACCCTTGTCAGCTGAAAAGTTCCAGCCGGTGAATTCGCCCACCAGCACGATGCCCACACCCAGCGCCCAAACATGGGCCGGGCCTAACACGCGCAGAAGCGAGACTTTTTGCATGGGAACGGAAGCTGCCTGTGCCATTGTCCAGCCTCCCTTAAATCTTGTGCTTTTCGGTAGCAGCTTCGATCTCGCCTTCACGCGACGATGTCAGCATCTCTTCCGAATAGGTTGTGTCGGTCTTGTACCAGTCGAACAGCATCCACGCCGCAAGTATCGCGGAAACGGCCCAGCAAATATATGAAATCGTAAACCACATGATTTTCAGCCCTTCACTTACCGTCAAATTTTTCTTTGATGACTTCGCGGTATTCGATGTCCGAAGCCTTGAACAGGAATACGAAGTAACCGATGACCACCGCCGCCAGGAGGACAAGTTCCATCCAGTCGATGTTATAGTGGAAGCGGTTCTGGATGACGTCGTGGGCCGCAGCCGCATCGGCATAGCCCAGCTTCACCCATTGCTCGACCATCACCGGGCTTTGCCCCAGGGCTTCCCATGTCGGGTTGGCAATCGCATCGATGGATTTGGAAGCACCGGCCCAACCCGCCTTCAGCGGAAGCCAGAGGGCGGCAAAAACCGCGGCGACGAGAAATGCAATGTCAACGACCTGCATCCCCTTTGACTGTTCGGGAGGAGTGTACTTAGCCATTGCGGTTCTCCTTGGAAGCATCGAGATGCTTGATGTCGAGCCCGTAGATGAAATGCTTGTCTGCTTCGTAGTTCTTCACCATGGCGGCAATTGAGGCCGTGTTGAAAATCAGCACGCCGGCTGCGGCCACCAGGACCACGACTTTTACCCCCGCATCGGGAATATGCGGCCAGCTCATGAACAGGACGAAGAGTATGGCGATCCATAAAAGTGCGACGAGTAGCCAGGCACCGCGCTTATCGCTTTGGTACATGGCCTCAATTCGCTGATTGAGGTCAGACATTGGTATTTCCCTCCAGCGAATAGCGCTTGTTTCCCCGTGCAGTGCGCTACCGCCCCATGTGAGACTCATTTGCTACGGGGCAACTTTGTTGTCTCACAGGAAACATGGGGTGCGACCCCTTGTCAAGGAACTGTTGTTCTTTTGGGCAGAATTCTGCGAAAAATTTGTGCAGTGCAAAATATTTTTGCATGAACGCCATATGAATTCAGCGCTCAGCTTCCATACACGACGCGCACTTTAGGGTGGGTCCCAAGTTGAGAGGATTTACCCCATGCGCCGCCCAGACAACAAAAACCGAAAACTCCGTGCCGTACTTGGTCTGCTGATTGTCATCGGCCTTGGTGGAGCGCGGACTGAAAAGATCTGGGCCGGCATCTTCAACGGCATGGATCTCACACCTCTCCATGTATCCCTGCTGAAAATGAACCACGATGCCTTTGATCCTCGCCGTGTACCCCAGTCCGGCGGCATGGCCAGTCGCCTGCTGTCTGGCATCAAGGTGCAGCACACCTGATTATCAATCGAGCTGCTGCAGCAGGGCCTCCAATGCGTCGTCCTGATCCACTGTTGGCGGCAATCGCCGCGTCGTCGTCAGCATGGAGAACCCATGCACCAGCGACCACACGCGGGCGGCGGTCGCTTCCACATTTTCTGAACCATGCACAGCGGCAACCGCAACGACAAGCTGGTTCCACGCCGCTTTCATGGAAAACTGCAGCCGCTCGGATTTCAGTGGCACCTCGGCGGCAAACATCAATTTGTAAATGGCAGTGTTCGCATGGGCGAACGCAATGTAGCTGCGTCCCATGGCCTTGAGCCTTTCGCGCGGTCCAGGGGCATTTGCCGAACCCTTGTCGAGGGCTGCCACAAAATCCTCAAATCCGCTGGCAGCGATTTCCGCCAGCAGCTCGGCAACCGTGGCGAAATGATGCTGGGGTGCCGCGTGGGAAACGCCTGCCTTTCGCGCGCACGCCCGCAGCGTCAGTGCAGCAATCCCTTGTTCCTCCAGGATCAGTCGGCCAGCCTTAATCAGCGCCTCGCGCAAATCTCCGTGGTGGTAGTTTTTCGGCCGTGTCTTTGTCATGGGCAATTCTAGCATTATAACTTGACAGTGTCAAAATGAGTTGTTACCCATATCTTGTCAACGTCAAGTTAAGGCCCCAACCATGACCCCATCAGCATTATTCTCGTTCTTTAATCTGCTCGCACTTTCAGGCTGGCTCATTCTGGCAGCCGGCATTCTGCTAAAGCGAAACTGGCTGCGCGATACGGTGAGCGGAATCTATGTTCCCGTATTCCTGTCCACCGCCTATTTAGCCCTCGTCAGCCTGTTCTTTGCTGCTGCAGAGGGTGGCTTTGACACCCTGGAGAACGTCCAACAGCTTTTCACGTCGCCGTGGATCGCCCTGGCGGGCTGGGTGCATTATCTGGCCTTCGACCTGTTCATCGGTGCATCGATTGCCCGTGGTGTTGAAGAGCAGGGATTGCCGCGCTGGCTGCTTGTGCCACTCCTGCCGCTCACCTTCCTGTTTGGGCCAGCAGGCTTTCTCTGCTTCGAGATAATGAAAGCTGTATCAATGCGCCTGAGGGCCGCATCATGAATCAAGCCTCTCCCGCTTTCACCCGGGCCGCAATCGCATTCCTTGTTGCCTTCACCGCAATCTACTGCCTGACCTACGTTGATATCCGTTTGCTGAACGGCGTAAATGTTTGGGAGAAGCCGGCAAAATTCCTGCTTTCCCTTGGCATCCACATGGCAACACTGGCCTGGGGCATTTCATTGTTGCCCGAACCGCAACAGAAATCTCCAGGTATCCGCCGCGCCACCCTGATTTTCATCGGTGCGGCCCTCTTCGAAATGGCCTATCTGCTCATCCAGGCCGCCCGCGGTGAAGCTTCCCACTTCAACCAGACCGCCGTCATCTACCAGGTTCTCTATTCGCTCATGGGCCTGGGAGCCCTTATGCTCACCCTCACCACCGCCTTCATCGGCTGGCGCATCCGCGGGAACGGCACATCCGTCATGAGTTACGCGACAGGCTGGGCCTTCGTGGTTGCAGCTCTCACCACCACACTTGTGGCAGGCTACCTGTCATCACGAAGCGGCCACTGGGTTGGTGGCGACCCTTCTG
Organism: Rhodobiaceae bacterium; assembly: GCA_031371945.1. Classification (GTDB taxonomy): domain Bacteria; phylum Pseudomonadota; class Alphaproteobacteria; order Rhizobiales; family Aestuariivirgaceae; genus Aestuariivirga. Next base: position 1,963 of record JANMKJ010000206.1, on the reverse strand, counting down.
ATGCAACAGGGCTGCCTTTTCTCCATTGGTCAACCACGGGCGGTGACCTTCGCGTTCCCCATTTTGCCGCCCTCCACATCATGCAGGCAGTGCCGCTGATCGTCTGGTTCTGGCCCGATAAGCGTCTGGCCCAAGGCGCAATGTTTGCTGGAATTGCCGTCGTCGCTGCGCTGTTCTTGCAAAGCGCCAGTGGCATCCCGCTTCTCCGGGTTTGAGCTTTTCCCCGGGCTCCGCCATATTGGCAGAAACGATTCGGGAACCTTTTGCCTATGGCGCGCGCCAAAAATTCAGACGATCTCTTCGGCAACCTGCCAGTAGCTTCCAAGCCCGCAGCAAAGTCTGCCCCCAAGACGAGGGGTGAAGATAACTATACGGCTGCCGATATTGAAGTACTCGAAGGCCTTGAACCCGTTCGCCGCCGGCCTGGCATGTATATCGGTGGCACTGACGAAAAAGCCCTCCACCACCTCTTCGCCGAAGTCATCGATAACGCCATGGATGAAGCCGTGGCGGGCCATGCCTCGTGGATTGACGTAAATTATGATGCCGAGGGTTATCTCGCCGTCACCGACAATGGCCGCGGCATTCCCATTGATCCCCATCCTAAATTCAAGAACAAGTCGGCGCTTGAGGTCATCATGACCACGCTCCATGCCGGCGGCAAGTTTGACAGCAAAGTCTACGAAACCTCCGGTGGCCTCCACGGCGTCGGCGTTTCCGTCGTGAATGCCTTGTCTGAGCATTGCATCGTCGAAGTGGCCCGTGGCCAGCAGCTTTATAAGCAGGAATATGCCCGCGGCCTTCCCACCGGCAAGATACAGTCCCTTGGCAAGGTTTCGGGCCGCCGCGGCACCACCGTGCGCTTCAAGCCCGACTGGCAGATTTTCGGCAAGGGCAACACAGCGTTTTCGGCCGCACGGCTCTACCGCATGGCGCGCTCCAAATCCTATCTCTTTGGCGGCGTTGAAATCCGCTGGACCTGTGACCCCGTCCACATCAAGGACAAGGAAACGTCGGAAAAAGCCGTGCTGCATTTCCCCGGCGGCCTGAAAGACTTTCTCGAAGAGCGCCTCGAAGGCAAAACCCGCGTGGTGGATGAAATCTTCGCCGGCAAAGTTGAAAAGGAAGGCGGCCATGGCAATGTCGAATGGGCTGTCGCATGGTTTGGCGGTGACGATGGCTTCTCCTCGTCCTATTGCAACACCATTCCCACCGGAGACGGCGGCACACACGAGCAGGGCTTTCGCACCGCACTCACCCGCTCCCTGAAGAATTACGCCGAACTCGCAAACAACAAGCGCGCTGGCATCGTCACAGCTGACGACGTCATGACCTCATCGGGCTCGCTGCTTTCCGTCTTCATCCGCGAACCGGAATTTCAGGGCCAGACCAAGGACCGGCTCGCAACAGTTGAAGCCGCACGTATTGTCGAAACTGCCGTGCGTGACCATTTCGACCACTGGCTCACCGGCCACCCCGCCCAGGCGGACCGTCTCCTGGACTGGATTATCGAGCGCGGCGAAGAGCGCCTGAAACGCCGGGCCGACAAGGAGGTAGGTCGCAAGACTGCCATCCGCAAGCTCCGGCTCCCGGGCAAGCTGGCCGATTGCTCGGCAACGCAGGCGCAAGGGTCCGAACTCTTCATCGTCGAAGGCGACTCGGCCGGTGGCTCCGCCAAGCAGGGCCGCAACCGCGTCAACCAGGCCATCCTGCCGCTGCGTGGTAAAATTCTCAACGTTGCAAGCGCCACCAAGGACAAGCTCGCCGCCAACCAGCAAATCTCGGATCTGATCCAGGCGTTGGGGGCCGGCACTGGCACCAGCTACCGCGAAGATGACCTGCGCTATGACAAGGTCATCATCATGACCGATGCCGACGTGGACGGCGCCCACATCGCATCACTGCTGATCACCTTCTTCTACCGCCAGATGCCCTTGCTCATCGACCAGGGCCACCTCTATCT
>JANMKJ010000174.1:0-8343 GCA_031371945.1 Rhodobiaceae bacterium | reverse complement strand
CCAGCCTGATGTCGGGTTACTTTCATGATGGAGCAGCAACTGACGCTGTCATTTCAGCAGATGGCTATTTGGCAACTGGCGACATGGGATATTTACTTGATGGCGAGATTGTCATTACCGGCCGTGCCAAGGATTTGATTCTGCACAATGGCCGCAATATTTGGCCACAGGATATTGAATGGGCTGCTGAGCAGGTCGAACCCCTTAAGTCGGGTGACGTTGCCGCATTCGCCGTAGAAGGTGAAGATGGCGACGATGATGTTGTGGTGCTGGTGCAGTGCCGCCTTACGGAAGCTGTTGAAATTGAAAAGCTGCGGCGTGAAGTTTCTTCCGTGGTTCATCAAAGTGCCGGAGTTGAGTGTTCGGTGGTGTTGGTGCCTCCAAGAAGCCTTCCTTTCACATCATCGGGCAAGCTTTCGCGTGCCAGTGCCAAGCAAAAATTCATCAGTGGCGAGTTGGCTGAAATCACACAACCTGGGCAGCACAACATTGAATTTTTAGCTGCTGCACAATAAGCTAGACGAAGAAAATCATGCCTTTGACTATCGCCCTCACTGGTGCCACGGGTTTTGTTGGCCGGAAAGTCGTTGCTGAATTGCTGGCTGGCAATCACGCAGTTAAAGCGTTGGTGCGCGACGTGTCCAAAGCTGATTTGCCAAGTGACGTTCAGCTCGTAAAGGGTGATCTGCACAGCGATGCATCACTTGATGCACTTGCCAAGAATTCAGATGTTGTAATTCACGTCGCCGGACTGATCAGCGCTTTAAACAGTCAGGACTATTTCGTGGTCAATGAGCAGGGAACACGTGCCATTGCGCAGGCCGCCATCCGCAACAACGTGAAGCGTTTCGTACAGGTATCTTCACTGAGTGCACGCGAACCACAGCTTTCCAGCTATGGCAAAAGCAAACGCGCCGCCGAAGATGTGCTGATGGGGTGCCCCGGTCCAATGTCACGGATTATCTTGCGACCGCCTGCAGTTTATGGCCCCGGAGACCGGGCAACACTGCCATTGTTGAAGGCGCTCACCCAAACTTTCGCAATTCTTCCGGGCCGTGCAGATGCGCGATTTTCCCTGATCCACGTACAAGATCTTGCTCGTATCATCGTGGACGCTGCCAGCAGCGACAAGACCGGTGTGTTTGAACCTGGCGATGGTGCAGTTCTTGGCCATGATTGGAAGGAGCTGGCGCACGTGGCGGCATCAGTCGAAAACCGGAACATCGTGCCTGTGTTTCTACCCAAATTCATTCTCTATGGTGTGGCGCTCGTTGCTGAGGCAATTTCAACCCTGCGGGGAAAACCATCCATGATTTCGCGGGATAAAATAAACGAGCTCTACCATCCGGATTGGGTTGCGCGGGGCGAAGGTTGGCCTCTAAAAAGCCCCACCGGATTTGCACAAGGATTTGCTGAAACGCTGGCGTGGTATCGCCAGGCGGGATGGTTGCCTCAAAAGAAAATCACGACTTAAGACATGGATATTTCAATGACTGTTTCGCCTGATACAATAGATCAAATTTGCAAACTGCTGACGCCTTTCAATGGCGCAGGAAAGCCATTGAACGCTGACACGGATATTTCATCTGATCTCAACATAGATTCTGTTGCAGTCATGGACTTTGTCATGGAAGTTGAAGACCACTTTGACATCGAAATTCCGCTCAACATTGTTTCAGAAACCCGCACCATTGGCGATCTCGCCGCCGTGGTCGAAAAACGCAAGAACAAGGCCTGACACCATGATCGATTTGTTTGACAAGCACCAAGGCATTGCCGACCGATTTGCCCGCATGATGCAAATGGGCGTAAACGCGGTTGGCGTGACCAATGATCGGATTCTGTCGCCGACCCTGGCTATGATCAATGGCCGGGAAACCATTTTGGCCGGAACCAACAACTATATGGGTATCACCATGGATGCAGATTGCATCAAGGCGGGCCAGGATGCGATGGCGGAATTTGGCACGGGTACCACGGGTTCACGCGTCGCCAACGGTAGCTACGCCTTGCATGCGCAGCTTGAGCGGGAGTTGGCAAAATTCCTCAATCGCAAACACTGCATTGTTTTCACAACGGGATATCAGGCAAATCTGGGCATGATGTCTGGCCTTGCTGGCCCCAAGGATACGATATTCCTTGACGCTGACTCGCACTCGTCGATCTACGATGGTTGTACCTTGTCAGGCGCAAAGCTTGTACGCTTCAGGCACAACGACGCGACCGACCTTGACAAGCGCATGACGCGTTCGGAAGGAGAGGAGGGTGGCAGGCTTGTGGTTGTGGAGGGCATTTACTCCATGCTGGGAGATCGTGCACCCCTTGCTGATTTTGTGGAACTCAAGAAAAAGCATGGCTTCCAATTGCTCGCCGATGAAGCCCATTCATTTGGCGTTCTTGGTCCGCATGGCCGGGGACTTGCGGATGAGGCAGGTTTGGAAGAGGACGTCGATTTTGTCGTCGGTACGTTTTCAAAAAGCGTAGGGGCCATAGGTGGTTTCGGGGCTGGCAACCACCCGATGTTTGACACCTTGAGATACGCCATGCGACCTTACATGTTTACTGCGTCGTCGTCCCCCGCCTCAATTGCAACTTCGCTGGCGGCGATCCGAAAGCTTGCCGCAGAACCCCAGCGGCGGGACCGGTTGCGGGCCAATTCTGCCAGATTGTTTGCCGGCTTCAAAGCGCTTGGCCTCGATATCGGCTGTGACGTTGTGAGCCCCGTCATTGCCGTTAAATGTGCTGATGAAGTTTCAACGATAGCCATGTGGAACGCGCTACTTGAGGCAGGCGTGTACGTGAACATTGCCTTGCCCCCTGGCACGCCAAACAAGCTTTGCCTGCTGCGGTGCTCGGTTTCCGCGGCCCACAGCTTTGAAGATATTGACCGTATTATCAGCCTGTTCGGATCCGTTGTCGCCAAACGGGCGGCGGCCTAGCGAACCGCACCCTTGCGCAGTAGCGGGCCGAGCATCATGAGGCCCGCAATTATCGGATGCCGCTTTTGCCATTCGGAAAGTACGATTTTCTCGCCCGTATGGCGTTCAATCTTCCAGGCGAGATAGGTGGCACCACCCTGGAACGTGAAGGCAGCCTTTAGCAGCCTTACGACGGACCAGAGTTTGCCCTTAAAGCGCCGGAGGGCCTGGTTGCTTGCAAGAGGCTGCGTACCCACAAGCAGTTTTGCGGCTTGCTCATAGTATTCCGTGTTTGATTCAACAATGTGGGTGGCGCGACTGGCCTTCTCCGGGCGTAATTCCGTGGCGTATGTTGCTGCAAACCCTGCCGCCCACACTTGGGTGGCAACTTGGGACGACGTCAGTGCCCTGGCATTGGCAAAGCTCGTTTGAACGGCAGATGCGATGGCCTCTATGACGCCTTGCCTTGCCATTTCATCCTTCGCATACAGGAGTGCGGATGGTTGTGAAAAGCGGGCCCAGAAATAGGGGTTTCCTGTTTCTGGGGTTACCCATTTGGCAAACAAAGTCAGGGGAAGGACCGCATATTTTGCCCGCAATAGATCATTCGTTTCCGCATAATAAACATTTGGCGGGGCGATGGCGCAGGCAATGCGGCTTACAAGGTTTGGACTTACGCTCGGCAACCCATCTGTTAGCACATAGAAATCCATCAGTGTTTCATTGGCGGCCACACCCCTCAGGCACGAACCATAGGCAAGTACTGCGATGGTTCCCGGGTGCCTCGCCTGTAAGACCTTGGCCATAACGCGAAGGTCATCGGGCACCTTCCGCGCCAGGGAATCTTCGCAAAACTTTTCGAGCGGCGTCATCTAATCGCAAATATAGGTGAAAACGGGTCCAGCTTCCACTTTCAGCGCCGTGTTCTCGGGACCCTTGAAAAACTCACCATCAATGACGTAGTTGCTGGGGCATGTGATTTCCAGGCTTCGACTTGAAAAACTCAGAGCGCCTAGTGGGACGCTGCGCCGTTCCGAACCATACATCATTGACAGTAGCCAGCGGGGAACACTGGGCACCGGATAAGGGATTACGGTTGAGCGGATGGGGCCATTGTTGCCGCCCCAAAATGGCTTGGCGCCGAGGATAAGTTTGTAAAGCGTTGTTGACAGCATCATAAGTTGGTCACCATCGCAAATGCGCCGACCTTCACTGGTGATGGCTATTGGAAAGGGGCGGTCCATGCGGGTTTCGTCGGTCGGGTCCGGCTTGGTAAATATTGTGCGATAGGAGGCAGTTGCCAGGGTGGCAAAGGTCGCCCAGCTACCAGTTACGCCCTTGGAATTAATTACCCGCTGGCAAAAAAGTGTGGCCTCTGCCGTTGCACCGGCACCCAGAAACATGCCGTGCCGTGGCTTTCCGTCCCTTGGGTTCACAATGCGCAAGGTAGGGCGATCTCGCAAGGAAGTGGGGGCCAGATTTTCAATAAATTCAGCTTGGGCGTTGATGTTGTGGTGGCGGAAGCCCAAGTCGGCGGCTGTCATATTGGTGGTGCCATGGGGCAGCAGGCTGAGGCGGGGAAGCGCTACAAATGGCTTGCGCTCCGCCAACTCGGTTTGAATGGCCTGGATGGTGCCATCGCCGGAACTGATGAACAGATCAGTAACACCATCGTAAGCAAAAGTTTTCAGGACGAATGCCAATTGTGCAAATTCATCAAGCACATGGACTGAGATGCTGGACTTTCCACTCAACTTTTCTACCAGCCGCAATCCCTTGCCGTTGGATTTTCCAGAACGCGGATTGATGATGACGCCGGCACGTTTCATGCCCGTGTCATCCACGAAACGAGGTCACCGTTTTTTCGCTTGGCACTGAAGGCCTGAATCAGCTGAACGCCATGAATGAGCAGACAGATGACGGTCCATATGGCCACGGCGAGCAACCCCCAATCAGGCTTTGCGAAGAGGGTGAAGAGCGTTAGAAGAATGAGGTTAGGATTGCGTCTGGCGGTGATCTGTCGAAAATATGTATCAACGGGCCGCCAGATGTGAATCTCCAGCCCCAGCCACTTTATAGAGACGCCTTCAATGAGCCGTTGCAGGATGTATCCACCGAGAATGGCGACAATTACGGGCCAGAACAAATTCAACTCGTGGATGATGCCGGTATCGTGCAAGCCGATTGCCCAGGCGACATACCAGAATGGCGGGTGAACGAGATCGATGCCGTGGTCAAAGATGTCGCCCCATTTGCTGCTGGTCAGGGTGGTGCGTGCCAATTTACCGTCAACCGTATCGAGAAAGGTCATCGCCCATGCCGCGAGAAGGCCGGGGAGAAACTGACCTCGCAGGAAAAGCCAAAAGGCAAGCACCGTCATAATCGCCCCAACAGTTGTAACCATGTTTGGTGTTACGCCCCGTGGCGCCAAAAAGCGAGTGGCATGGAATGCCGGAATGGGCCAGACATGCTTGGTAACGAGGTCGGTTGCACCTTTGTAGGTGCCCATGAACATGCGCCACTCCACCGCAGACTTGTTGGGAGGCGTAACTGCCACGGCAAATGGAGTTTCGCGCTTGCGCAGTGCCTTCCAAAAATCTGTATCAAGCTGGGATGGGGCGCGGGCAAGCAGTGGCACCGTTGTTAATGGTTTCCGGCCCATCAGAACGTCTATGACCTTAACAACATCCGCCCCGCGAACACTTGCAGCAAGGGGGACCGGGTTTTCAGCGTCGTCGCTCAACAACAGAAAGTTGGGGCGTTTTAGCAAGACAGGAATGATCGGCTGGTCGATCACCGAGTCACCGCGTACGACGATGACGGGGCCGTTGTGTTTCGCTGCCGTCGCTTCATCAAGCAATTCTGTCAGCCCGGCACTGGCAAACTGCTGGATGAGGCGACCCTTCAACGAAAGGGACCATAATATTTCGTCACCATTTCCAACAATCAACAGCTTTGGTGCAAAATTGACAATTGGTTTCAACGCCGGGGCCGGCTGTTTCTTTGCTTTGGGTTTGGCCGTCATTTTAAACGTGGTCCATCCGAAGTCCGAGAGCCACCGCGAGTGCTCCAAAACTCAGTACGGGCAACCATGCTGCCATCCAGGGCTTTACAAACCCGAGTTCACCCATCGTCAGTGCAATGCCATCCACCATGAAAAACAGGAAGCCCAATCCTACGCCGACACCGAACATCATGCCGATGCCGCCGCCACGGCGAAAGCGCGTGGCGAGGGGTACGCAGAGTGCTATCATGACCAGAGTTCCGAAGAAGAGCGACAGGCGCTTCTGCCACCAGGTTTCGTAAACCCAGACAGGTCGAATTCCGAACCCGGAGTTGGCAATGAAATAGTTGAGATCGGAAAATGACATTTCCTCAGGGTCTCCAGAACGCGCACCAGCAGTGGCAGGTTTCATGGCGCCAGAATACACCAAATTGTCGAGATGGTTGGGGGCAAGATTTTCCCGGTAATAGACAATGACATTTTTGAGGTTCCAGCGATCGTCTTGCAGTTGGGCCTGCTGGGCCACGATCTGTTCACGCAGAATGCCTGTTGCGTCGCGACGGAATATGATCACGTCGCTGAGTACCGTCGAATCCGCGTTTGATGACGTTGCACGCAAAATGTCAGAACCGGACCGCATCCAAATCGGATCGCGCTCTCCCAGCTTCAACTTCTTCTCACCATAGTCGGCAACGCCCCATTCCTTAAGTTGGGGCGCCGCTGCAGGTACGGCTTGGTCGCTCAGGAGAAAATTCAAACCACCTGTCACGAAAGCCACGGGAAGCAGCATTATGATCAGCCGCAATGGTGACCCACCGGCGGCCCAAATGGCCGATATTTCGTTGCGATAACTCAATTCGGTAAGCGTGAGCAGCAAAGCCAGAAGCATGCTCATCGGCAGGAAAGTCGCGAGTGTGGCTGGCGAACGCATCAGCAGGTACTTAATCATGACGCTCGCGTGTCCCTTATCGAGGGCCAAAATCTCCTTGGAATAGGATACCACCTCCAGCGTGAGCACAAAGATACTTATTCCGAACAGAATGCCGAAGAAGCGGGTCAGGATCATGCGGGTTAGCATCCAGCCGATGATTTTCATGGGCGATCACTCGTACGGAAGCGCCTGGCAATCGGACGCCAGATTTCAGATATGCCCATTCCAATGTTATCGATCATGTTGCCAATTCTGTCAGGCTTCAATGTGTAGCACGCGGCATAAAAGCGCCAAATGGCAAAAATCGTTATCAGGCCAAAGGGCAGCCACATGGTTAGCCACGGGGAAAGACCACTGGACCTGGTCGCCACGGCGCCTTGTTCAATAATTTCATGAAATGCAACTACGAGTACGAGGGCGACGCCGAACCTATAGCCACGTTGGCTGCGCTGCCTGCCAATTGCGAACGGCACTGCCAGCAGTGGCAACATCAATAATGTCAGAACATGGACCAGCCGCAAATTCAGCTCAGCGCGCATGGAATTGATCGTTGCACCCTTTGGCGGGCTATTCTGCCGCTGGTAGAGTTCAGGTAAACTGAGCTCACGTTCATCTTCACCGCGAGGGCGGAATAGCTTGTCGGAAACCTTGCCCAAGGGGGTATCGGTTGTTGAAAACTCGGCAACAATTGCTGACGGAATCGGTTTGCCATCTCCCGGCTTGGGCCATTCCTCGAGCTTCAACCGGTGGCCATTGTTCAAACGCAGGACGGGTCGTTGCTGACCCTCGACCGGGATGAGTACGCCAGAAGACGCCGTGAGTGTTTCCATTCCCGCATCCGGCTTGTAGTCAAAGAGAAAAACGTGCTCGAATTTGTTGGTGGCGCGATCAAGCTTGTCCAGGATGAATGTTCGAGATCCGGCTTGCATGAACACTCCCTCTTCGGCGAGGTAGAATATCTCAACATTGCCCACGTCAAACAGGACCGAACGATAGGCATACCGTGTCTGTGGTTGCAGCCAACCGGCAATAAAGAGGGAAAGCGCGCAAAAAATCAGCGACAGCATGATCACAGGTCGGGTAAGGCGCGAAATTCCCGTGCCGGTCGCCATAATGGCATCAATTTCACTGTCTTTTGAGAGCTTGTTGAAACCAAACAACAAACCCAGAAACAACGCGGCAGGAATTGCTGTACCGAGATAATGCGGTACCAGATAGGCCAACAGTTCAAACACCACACTGAAGGAATCTTTCTTGCCAAGGGTGTTGTCTAGAAGGTGCAACATGCGCTCGGCCAGCAACATCAAAAGCCCTATGGCAAGGGCAGTCGCCAACGGTTTGGCAACCTGTCGCAATACGTAGCGATCGATGATGGTCAGCACTTGCTTATGATTCTCCAGACAGGCGCAACTGAAGTGTCCATAGCAAATTCTTGCGTAAAGTCTCAGTTAAGTCTGGGGCAGATTTCAAATCTGGCGGACCGGGCCAGC
>JANMKJ010000165.1:0-7348 GCA_031371945.1 Rhodobiaceae bacterium | reverse complement strand
TTCAAGCTAAAAGCAAAGAAGGCTATGAAGCCTATGTTGCGTCGGCCACCGCGTTGACCAAGGGTTTCCAGGCAATTGCGAAGGAAGCCACTGATTTTTCACAGAAGTCTTTCGAAAAGGGCAAGGAAGTTGCTGAAAAGGCAACTGCGACTAAGTCTTTGGAAAGCGCTTTCGAAGTTCAGCAGGGATACGCCAAGGAAGCCTACGAAGCTTTCGTTGCCAATGCCACAAAGCTGAACGAGCTCTATGTTGCAACCGCTAAGGAAGCCTATAAGCCCTTCGAAGCCAGCATGGCTGCTTTCGGCTTCAAAGCCCCTCAGCAGTAAGCGTCAATAGTGTCAAAAAAGCCCGCCACTAATCCGGCGGGCTTTTTCTATAGCTCAATAACAAATGGTACGTGGTCTGAGGGTTTTTCCCAGCCCCGCACGTGAACATCAATGTGCGCTGACACAAGCCGATCGGCGGCCTGTGGAGAGAGCAGGGCGTGGTCGATGCGTATTCCATTCTTGCGCTGCCAAGCGCCTGCCTGGTAGTCAAAAAATGTGTATTGGTCCACTGCCGAAGGATAAAGGGCGCGAAATGCCTCTGTGAGACCAAGCGCCTCAAGTTCCTGGAATTTCGCCCGTGTTGCCGGTAAAAATAGGGCGTCATTCACCCACTGGCCCGGTGACTTGGCATCAATTGCAGCAGGAATGACATTGTAGTCACCGGTTAAAACGAAAGCTTCTTCCTGATTCAACAATTCGCGCGCGTGGATTATGAGTCGGTCCATCCATGCAAGTTTGTAGGCATACTTTGGCGATTCAACTGGATTACCATTGGGCAGGTAAATCGAAGCAACCGTCACGCTGCGCGGGCCATCCATGACAGACGCCTGAATGTAGCGGGCTTGCTCATCGCTTGCATCGCCGGGCAAACCGCGCACCACGTTTTCGAACGGGAATTTGGAAAGTATGGCAACACCGTTATAAGTTTTTTGCCCGCAGACCACCGAGCTGTAATGCAAATCCTCAAACACGGCGCTTGGGAAATTATGGTCCTCACATTTGATTTCTTGCAAGCAAACCACATCGGGATCGGCTTCGATCAACCACTGCTTTACGGCCTCAAGATGGGCTTTTATTGAGTTTACGTTCCACGTCGCAATGCGCATTTCAAATCGTAAAGCTCACACCGCAACCACATGAGGCTTTCGCGAGTGGGTTTTGTACCTTGAAGGATTGACCAATCAAGTCATCGACGAAATCAACTGTTGATCCCGTCATGTAACCGAGTGAAATCGAATCGATCAATACTGTGGCACCGTCCTTTTCAATGGCCAGGTCATCGTCGCTGCGATCGCTGGCAATCGCAAAATCATACTGGAAACCGGAACAGCCACCTCCGTTCACGGATATTCGCAAGGCCTTCAGCTCGGCTGTGCCGGCCGTTATTTCACAAATCCGGTTTGCGGCGCGCGCAGTAATGTTTACAGTGTTTTCCATGGGCATTTATGTCGGTCTTAGTGTGCGAATTGTCAATGGCGGCCAGCAATGAAACGCCATACTGCAGCCTATGCCGCAAAACCCGACGAGAGCAAGGGCCGCCTCTTCCCCGAAGCTGAAAGCCCGCCACGCAGCTGTTTTGAGCGCGATCGAGACCGCATTATCCATTCCTCCGCCTTTCGGCGCCTCAAACACAAGACCCAAGTGTTCGTTTACCATGAAGGCGACCATTATCGCACGCGGCTCACGCACTCCATCGAAGTGGCCCAAATTGCCCGTTCCATATCGCGTGTTCTGGGCCTCGATGAGGATTTGACCGAAGCCTTGGCCCTGGCCCACGACCTGGGCCATACTCCTTTCGGCCACGCTGGCGAACGCGAACTCGACCGGTTGATGAAACCGTTTGGCGGATTTGACCATAATGCCCAATCCTTGCGCATCGTCACCAAGCTCGAAAAAAAATATGCTCTATTCGACGGGCTGAACCTCACGTGGGAATCACTTGAAGGACTTGTCAAGCATAACGGCCCGCTGATTGACCAGCAGGGCAACGCTATTGGCCATTTCGAGACCACAGGATTGCCTCAAGTTATCATCGAATATGCTGAAGTACATGACCTCATGCTCGCAAGCTTTGCGTCGGCGGAAGCCCAGGTTGCAGCCATCGCAGACGACATTGCCTATAACGCCCACGACATCGATGATGGCCTTCGCGCCAAACTCTTCGACGTTATCGATCTTGGCGACATACCACTCGTGGGCGATGCATTGGCCGAAGTACTCAAGATGCATCCTGGCCTTGAGCGCGCCCGCATCATCCATGAAACGGTGCGGCGGGTTATTTCCGCAATGGTGGCAGATGTGATAGCCACAACCCGGAAAAACTGCAGCGAGGCGCGCGTCAGTTCCAGTGATGATGTTCGCAAGCATTCATCGCAGGTAGCGCGGTTCGGAGAACAGATGGCGGAGAACAACCGGGTCTTGCAATCATTTCTAAGCAACCGCATGTACCAGCACGAACGCGTGCTGGAAATCATGGATCGTGCGCAACGCGTGATCCGCGATCTTTTTCAAGCCTACATGCAGGATGCAAAACTTCTGCCAGCCGATTGGCGCGATGATCAACCAGTCGACGACCAGCAGCATTATGCGCGGCAAGTGTGTGATTTCCTCTCGGGGATGACAGACCGTTATGCTCTCGATCAGCACAAGCGTTTGTTTGACCTTGACCCACTTTTCCGGTAGTCAGACAAACTACATAAATTCAATAACTTAGAATGACGTTATGAACCTTTTTGCATACTTTCAGTCAGTCGTGAAAACAGAGCTCGACGCCATGGTGGCCGCGGGTGAATTGCCTCCCAACCTTGATTTCCAGCGGGTCACGGCTGAACCACCACGAGACGCAAGTCATGGGGACGTGTCCACAAATGCGGCGATGGTTTTGGCCAAGCCCGCAGGACTGTCGCCCAAATCGCTGGCCGAAAATTTGGTCAAACGTCTCGCGGTAAATGAAGATGTTGCGATGGCCACAGTTGCTGGGCCTGGCTTCATCAATTTAAAGCTCAAGGAATCCTTTTGGCCGAAAGTTCTGCATGCCATCCTCGCCTCAGGTGAAGACTACGGTTCGTCGGCGCTCGGTAAGAACGTTAAGACCAACGTTGAATATGTTTCCGCAAACCCCACGGGTCCGTTGCATGTAGGGCACTGCCGGGGTGCCGTTTTTGGCGACGCGCTCGCCGCCTTGTTGAAAGTCACAGGCTATGAGGTGAGCAAGGAATACTACATCAACGATGCAGGGGCCCAGGTCGATACCGTCGCAAAATCCGCCTATTTGCGCTACCGGGAAGCACTCGGTGAAAATATCGGTGAAATTCCTGCAGGGCTATATCCTGGCGACTATTTGAAACCCGTCGGCGAAGCGTTGGCGGCGGAGCATGGCAACAAGCTAATCTCTGTTGATGAAGCTGAATGGTTGCCGATTGCGCGCACCAAGGCCATTGCCATGATGATGGACCTGATCCGTGATGATCTGGCTAGCCTCAATATCCGTCAGGAAATTTTCTTTTCGGAGAAGTCACTGCATGACTCCGGTGAAGTAGCCTACACCGTCGCCGAACTTCGCGCCGCAGGGCAGGTCTATGAAGGCCGCTTGCCGCCGCCCAAGGGCGAATTACCCGAGGACTGGGAAGACCGTGAGCAAACACTGTTTCGTGCTACCGATTTTGGTGACGACATGGACCGGCCCTTGCTCAAGTCAAATGGCGACTACACCTACTTTGCCTCGGACGTTGCCTATAGCCGCAACAAGATCCGGCGTGGCTTCAACGAGTTGATCTACGTCCTTGGCGCGGACCATGGTGGCTATGTCAAACGGCTGCAGGCCGTGGCCACGGCAATTGCCGGTCCCGGCAAAGTCGACGTCATTGTTCGCCTGTGCCAGCTCGTGAAGCTTTTTCGCAATGGCGAGCCCGTCAGGATGTCAAAAAGATCAGGCGATTTCATTACTTTAAGGGAAGTTGTTGAAGAAGTAGGTTCGGATGTGGTGCGGTTCATGATGCTGTACCGCAAGAATGAGGCACCGCTTGATTTTGACTTTGCCAAGGTTACCGAGCAGTCCAAGGATAACCCGGTTTTCTATGTTCAGTATGCCCACGCCCGCATCTGTTCCGTGCTGCGGAACGGGGCAGAGGAGGGATTCACCGGAAATTCGCCAAATTTTGCCCTGCTGGACGATGCCGCTGAACGCATTGTGGTCCGCCGGCTGGCCGAATACCCCAAAATGCTCGAGGCAGCGGCCCTCGCGCACGAACCCCATAGAATCTCGTTTTTCCTCTATGAATTGGCCAGTGACTTCCATTCCTTGTGGAACAAAGGCAAAGAGTCGCCGCAATTGAGGTTTATCCTCAAAGATGAAGTGGACATAACCAACACGCGTCTCGCTTTTTTGCGTACAATTCGCTATGTTTTGGCTAATGGTCTTCGAATCTTAGGGGTAGCCCCGGTCGAAGAGATGTAACATCGGAAAAAACTGCTAATGGACAATAACTCCACCAACGATACGGATAAGAGAAATTGGCGTGAACGCTTGGGTGTTGGCAGTAAAGTAATGCCGCGCATTTCCGAGGAATTTTCAAAACCGACTGAGCCCACATTGGGAACGGCGCGTGCGCCACAGCCCGTGTCTGTTGCCAAGCCAGCCCCCATGGCACCACGGGTCCCGGTCAAGACTGCGCCACCGGTGGCAAGACCCCAGCAGCAAATGCCGGCCCAGGGCGCAAGGCCCATGCAACCATCCTCACCGCAACCCCAGGAAGTGTTGGCTGAACGCCTGCGCGCCCAGAGGGCTGCAGCGGAGAAGTTGGCGGAGCAACGGGTTTTGGCTGCTCGCGATCGTGCGGAGAATTCCAGGCCTGTGGCAAGTGCGCCAACGCCACCTCTCAAATCAGCAGCGCCTTCTACGGGTGGCAAGCCAAAATTCACTTTCGCTGACGAAGACGCGAATAAAGTTTCCAACGCAGCCAGCCGCACGCCACAGCGGCCATTGCCCCAGTCTCCACTTCAGCCACAGCTTTCACCGCCACGCCCGTCGTTAGGTGGTGACCGTCCCTTGGGCGGGCAAACTCGTCAAACGCCTCCAACGCAGGGCTATCAGCCGCAATTCAGGCCGCAGCCTGCGCAAGGCTATCGTCCGATTGACCCGGCCACTGGTTATCCGCCACCGCCCCCGCGCAACTATGGAAATGGCACTACTCCCGTAGACCCTCGCTTACAGCAGTCGCGCATGAGCCCCGAGAGCTATCGGCGCAACGGTTCTGGTGATGATTTGGGTTATCCCCCATCAAGCTATGATCCGGCCCAACGCGGCTTGTCGCGGCATGACCCGCTGCGTGCGCCCACCCACTCGCTGGACGATGACTACGGCGATGACATTTTTGAGGAACCCGCACCGCCACCGCGTTCTGCACGTCGTGCCAGTGCTACCGATTACAATCAGGCTTATCGTGAAACGGATGATGGTTATGGCCAAGAGCGCAGGCGTTCCAGCGGGCCTTGGTTGCTGCTTCTGTTCTTGATGCTTGCCGCTGCCGCAGCAGGTGCGGGTGTTTGGTACTACCAGACCAAAATCAAATCCACGACATCTGCCACAACCAACGAAACTGCGCCGGTAATTGCTGCCCCCGAAACATCCGCCAAGGCAGCACCTGAACAGCCTATTGATACACAGCAGGATGCGACTGGTGTGACACCTTCAAAGAAGCAGATCTATGATCGCATTATCGGCGACAAGGAAATTCTCGGAGGTCAAGTAGCCCCAACCGAAGAAGTTCCTGTTTCGCCCGCAGCGTCCGAGGGAAATGCCCAACAGATTCCACAACCCGCAGCGGATGGTACGTCAGGTGCCGGTGAGGCATTGCCATTGCCCATGCCGCCACCTCCGGGTTCAACTGATGGTACGCAGGGTGCCGTGCCGGCCCCCGCTTCAAGTGAATCTATTGCTAGCACGGACCCCAGTGTGAAGAAGACGGCGAACGACAGCGCCGCCGCCAGTCAGCTGTCCTTGGCACCGGTTCCGGGCGAAAATGCAAGTGCGGCGATTTCAACGCAGGCCACGCCGCCTTCTGATGTTGCGCCTGCAAAAGAAGAAATCGTGAATGACGATGCGGTAGTCGTGCCCAAGAAGAAAGTGGCCGCCAAATCCACCGTGGCCAAGTCCAAGCCCAAGGCAAAAATTTCAGCTGATGATGTTGCAGAGACAAGCCCAGAGCCACTCGTACTTGTAGCACCCGAAACCAATGCAAGTACTAGCGAAGTTCCAGGTAGCATCGGTGTCGTCGACCAGCCGGCGGTCGTTGAAACTCCACCTGTCAAAAAGAAGAAGACACTTTTTGGATTGTTCAATGGTACAAATGATCAGGTAGATGCTGCCACGACAGCGCCAGCGGTCCAGGAGCAACAGGTTGCCACAATTCAAGAAACACCCGTCGACCCCGCAGCTAAGAAAGCAGCACCAGTTCAAACAGCCACCGGCGCAAGTGGCTATTATGTTCAACTGGCCTCGTTCAAGTCACAGGGTGAAGCATCGGCCGAATATGGCCGCCTGAAGGTGAAGCACTCCGGAATTCTTGGTGGCATGTCACCAGTCATCAATCCCGCAACCGTGGGCGGAAGTACCCGGTATCGTCTCGCCATTGGACCATTGGCGTCTCGCGATCAAGCCTCAAATGTCTGTAATTCGCTGGTTGCTGCCGGTGAAAGAGATTGTCTCGTACGCAAGCAATAGCACCCCTTAACAAGAAGCTTATTCCATGAAAATTCGAAGCTTTATCAGTGGCTGTGAAGGTCTTCACCTGTCTGCGGCGGAAACTGCCTTCTTTCGTGAAGCCAATCCCTGGGGCCTCATTCTTTTCAAGCGAAACTGTGAAACACCGATTCAATTGAAGAGTTTGACAAGTGCTTTTCGCGAGGCGGTTGGGCGTAGGGATGCTCCTGTGTTTATTGATCAAGAAGGTGGCCGCGTGCAACGGCTAGGCCCACCATCGAATTACTGGCGGAAGTATCCCCAAGCCCGCGCCTATGGCGAACTCTATGCTGCAAACCCCTTGCTGGCTTTGCGCACGGCACGTCACATCGGCCACCTTATGGCTGAGGACCTGATTGAGGCTGGCATCACCGCAGACTGCCTGCCGGTGCTGGATGTGCCCCAGCAAGGCTCTCACGATGTCATTGGCAACCGTGCCTACAGCTTGAACATAGAGCACGTCATGGCCCTCGCACGGGCTCATACGGCAGGCTTCATCGATGGTGGAGTCCTGCCAGTCATCAAGCACATTCCCGGCCATGGGCGCTCTGAGGTGGACAGT
>JANMKJ010000507.1:0-3008 GCA_031371945.1 Rhodobiaceae bacterium | reverse complement strand
GGCAATGAACAGGAAGTGTTTCTCGGCCATTCTGTAACGCAGACCAAGAACCTTTCTGACCAGACTGCAAAGCTGATTGATGAGGCCATTCGTGATCTCATCCACACTGGCGAAGCGGCAGCCAAGAAGATCCTGGCCAAGCATCGCGCCGAGCTGCACGCTGTTGCCAAGGCCCTGCTTGAACATGAAACGCTATCCGGTGAGGAAGTGAAAAAGATCATGGACGGCGGCACAATCAACCGCGAGGACGATGAGGCCAAGAAGAAAGCCGGCCGCAAGCCAACCACTTCCGTGCCGCGGGCCGGTGGTGCCAAACGTGGCAGCACTCCGGGGGATATGGAACCACAACCACAATCGTAATGACCAAAACCTACTATCGCCCCCTGGGGCTGTGTTATGGGCCCGATGCCGAGCAGTTAATTGCCCAGCGTCGGGCCGGTCTTTTGGGGGGGCATGCTGCCATTGGATTTACGAAGCTGGAACGTGTTGTGCGGAATGGTGCCACGTTAACGCGTGATGTGCTGGCCTACGCCGACGTCTGGGACAATGACGTCATTCGCCGGATTGAAGCGCAGCGCGCTCCGTTTGGCGGCGTTGCAATGGATACCCCGAAGCTGATGGGAATCATCAATGTAACGCCGGACAGTTTCTCTGACGGCGGGTTGCATGGCACTTCGGATGCAGGTTTTGTACATGGCGTGACACTTGCCGCGGAAGGTGCCGATATTCTTGATGTGGGAGGCGAGTCTACGCGTCCAGGATCCGATGCGGTGCCACTTGAAGAAGAACTGGCGCGGGCTGTTCCGGCAGTGGCTGCCTTGCACAAGGCGGGTCACGTGGTTTCCATCGACACGCGAAAATCGCAGGTGATGCGTGCCGCCGTTAAAGCTGGAGCCTGCATCATCAATGATGTCTCGGCCCTCGGCCATGATCCCGACAGCGTCCAAGTTGTTGCGGAATTGGGCTGTCCCGTTGTGCTCATGCATGCGCAGGGTGATCCCCGCACCATGCAACTCAACCCCACCTACGATGACGTGGTGTTGGACGTGTATGACTTTCTTGAAGAGCGCGTGGAGCAATGTGTTGCTGCTGGCATTCCACGGGCAAATATCGCCATTGATCCGGGCATTGGATTCGGCAAGACTTTTGCCCACAATCTCGATCTGCTCAACCAGATCACGCAGTTTCATGGGCTCGGCGTGGTTGTGCTGCTGGGGCTTTCACGCAAGGGCTTCGTTGGGGCGTTAACCGGTGAAAAGCTGGCGCGAAACCGGGTTAACGGATCGGTTGGAGGAGCCGTTCTAGCGGCCCTGAGCGGAGTTCATATTCTGCGGGTTCACGATGTAAAAGCCACTGCGGAAGCCCTGGCCGTGGCATTGGCCATTGTGGACCCCCGGACTACGGAATTTTAAGCATCGTGGCCTAGAACTTGCAATTCAGCGAATGGGAAAACCATGACACGTAAATATTTTGGAACTGACGGGGTTCGAGGCAAGGCCAACAGTGGTGCAATGACCGCTGAGATGGTTCTTAAAATAGGCATGGCCGCCGGCAATCTTTACCGTAGAGGTAACCACCGCCACCGTGTCGTCATTGGCAAGGATACCCGACTTTCGGGCTACATGATTGAACAGGCGCTGACGGCTGGCTTGCTCGCCGCAGGCATGGATGTCTTCTTGCTGGGACCTGTTCCAACGCCCGCCGTTGCCATGCTGACGCGCTCCATGCGTGCTGATCTTGGAGTGATGATTTCAGCCTCGCATAATCCCTACTTCGACAATGGCATCAAGATTTTTGGCCCGGATGGCTACAAGTTGAGCGATGAACAGGAACAGGAAATCGAACGCATGCTGGACAGTTCCAGCGCCATTCCTGTTGCGAATTCGGACCAGATTGGCCGTGCCAAACGTATTGATGATGCGGGTGCGCGCTATATCGAATTTGCCAAACGCACTTTCCCGCGGGATTCAAATCTTGACGGCCTGCGCATCGTTATCGATACGGCCAACGGTGCCAGCTACAAGACGGCACCACCGGCCCTGTGGGAACTGGGTGCTGAAATCATCCAAATCGGCAACGATCCGAATGGTACGAATATCAATGAAAAATGTGGGTCTACGGCGCCACAGGTCATGTGTGACCGGGTGCGCGAGACGCGTGCAGATATTGGCATTGCGCTTGATGGTGATGCGGACCGGGTCATCATTTCTGACGAGCAGGGCCGGGCCATTGATGGTGACCAGCTTATGGCGCTGGTGACCAAATCCATGCATGAGCGTGGCCAACTGCAGGGCGGCGGCCTGGTCGCCACTGTCATGTCCAACCTTGGCCTTGAGCGCTACCTGGCGAGTGAGGGACTTTCCCTGGCACGTACCAAAGTTGGCGACCGCTATGTGGTTGAGCACATGCGCGCCAATGGCTTCAATGTCGGTGGCGAGCAGTCGGGCCATATTGTGCTTTCAGATTTTTCCACCACAGGTGATGGCCTGTTGGCGGCGCTGCAGGTGCTGGCGGAAGTCGTGCGGGCGGACAAGCCCGTAAGCGAAGTGTGCAACATGTTCGAGCCGGTGCCACAGGTGCTGAAGAACGTCAAATTCAAGTCGGGTCAGCCTCTTGATGATGCCCAGGTCAAATCTGCGATTGCCAATGCAAAGGCACAGCTCGGGGATTCAGGGCGGCTGGTCATCCGGCCTTCTGGAACGGAGCCTCTTATCCGGGTCATGGCGGAGGGAGATGACGCCAGCATGGTTAACGCCATTGTCGATGAGCTCTGCGGCGTCATCTCAAAGGCTGCGGCATAATCATGGTTTGCGCTTCTTTCTAAATTGTCTCAATTGTGAACAGTTTGCTGTGTCATATGGGCAACAGATCGGATCTGTCACTTTCTCGCCTCATTGCAGCCCGTGTTGGAACAAACGCCCCTTCTAATTTGTTATTCATTGGACGGACAAATTGTTGGAGGTTGTTATGAAGGCGTTTAGAAATACTATCTTGGCCGGTTTGATGCT
>JANMKJ010000030.1:0-5509 GCA_031371945.1 Rhodobiaceae bacterium | reverse complement strand
GCAGCGACAGCTTCTCGCTCAACTCGACGAGCGTCTCCAAATCCTCTTTCTCCGCCTCCGTCAACTCAGGATCATCCATCATCTGCCTGACTGATTGTGCGTGTAAATCAGACAATGTGCGTTCCTCAAGTTGATCGTCTTTGATTTTCTGCCACATAAGTTTTCTTGCGCCTCCGACGTAGGATTCTCGCTCAATCATCCGCAGCAATTCAATAGCGAAGGTTGAAACCGTCAATCATCCAAGTGATGGCCAGCTTTTGGCGCTTGCGCGAAAGTTTTTTAAAACGGCAGACAGCAAGCAGCCGCAGTGACAAGTGATTGGTGAACAAGGCAGAGCTTGTTCGTTTTGACCCGTCAATTGACCATGCCGCTTTCGACGTGGCGTGCCAGTTTGTCCAGTGTCTGATATCCGTATTCAACCGCGCCAAAACCAATACCTGCGTCGCGTTGGGATTTCGTTGGATGAAGTTGCCGCAAGGTGATCACCGTCTTTCCGTCGCTCTGCTCGTCAAAGGTGAGGGTGGTGCGGAATACGCCGGGATCGTTGTATTGGTCAGTGCCATGGTCGAACTCGATCAGGCGCGGCTTCTCTATGCGTCGGAAACTCATGCGGTTTGTATATCGCTTGCCGTCGGGAGCAATCATATCAAACCGCCATTCGCCACCGACGCGAAGTGCCATCGATTTTGTCTCAACCTTAAAGCCAGCGGGGCCAAACCACTGGGGAAGATGCCGCGGATCAGTCCAGGCGGAGAAAACCAGCTCGCGGGGTGCATTGATCACCCGCGAGAGGACAATCTCCCGATCCAGCGCCCACGTGGAGAGTGGCGTTTCACTTTGGCTTGCGTTTGCGGGCATTTGATTTTTCCTCATGTTGCAGTTTTTCAACGTAGGTTTCCAGTCGATCTAGTCGGTGTTCCCAGATCTCTCTTTGAGCCGCCAACCAGACCTCCAGGGTTGCAAGAGCATCTTTCTGCAATGAACACGTCCTGACGCGCCCCGTCTTCTCGGACGACACGAGGCCGCTGCTCTCCAGAATGCGGATGTGTTTCAACACGCTTGGCAGGGCCATTTGGAAAGGCTTAGCCAGTTCTCCAATGGTTGCCTCGCCGTCACAAAGTTGCATGACAATGGCCCGACGGGTCGAATCGGACAGGGCTCCGAAAATGCTGTCGAGCTGCAGCGAATAGTTAGCCATATGGATAACTATAGGGAAGACACGTAACTGAGTCAAATAATGTTAGTCACCGCAAAAAAACGGCTCCAAAACCCTTTTAGGTTTCAAAGCCGTTCGATTCCTGATCAGACTAATCTAGATCAATAACCAGTTGTGTCATTCATCATTGTCGGATCGCAGATAGGGTCGCCCGATTTTCCATCCTGGCAATATTTCGTACGTGCCGCCATAGCGTTTTCTTTTGTCATTTCCATCATCTTGGTGCGCTGAGCCATCGCTTCGGGTCCCATACAAATTGGGTCGGCCCCATTGCTCATGCAATATTTAGAATCCTTCATTTTGTCATTGGTGTCAGCATTAGCGACTGATGACAACGCAAGAAAAGCGACCGCACAGCCCAAAAACAGCTTGTTCATGTTATTCTCCATAAAATGCCCAATCGGAATGAGAAAGTTCCGGTTATGGACGCACAATGTTAAGTTTGATAATTTTCTCAACAACAGAACAAACATTTTGAAGAAGTGTTCCATCAGCAGCAAATTAGTTTCTCAAATGAAAACTTCTGCTCATAAGACCGATGATAGATACCTTCACCGCCACGTAGGCAGCAGTGGAATCAACGAGATGGAACGTAAATGGTTCCACTCACCTGGTTATCGGCAAAAGACAGCACTTGCTCGAGAATTCGGAACCAGAAGGGTCTCTTGTGACTTACTTGACCGTACCCACTGTCGATCGGGAATCTTAGAATGCCCAATACAACCAAAATTACGCCAAATCTTGATCATTTTAGACCCGTAGCGCCGAAGAAGCCTCCTAACAAGGACGGCCGGCCACGTATTGTGAATGAGAAGCAAACGACAATTGAAGAACAGGAAAATGAGGACCTAGAGGTGGATGAAGGGATCGAGAGTGGAATTCCCGAACGACCTGGAAATGTACCGCGGTTTTGACGACGGAATAGGATCAGTTTTCGCATTCAATAGCCGCAATTCACTCTGGTGGCGCGGACTACCTTGGTGACGTTGCCGGTGAATTAAAAAAACTAGGCAGCAGCCAATGCCGATGCTCGAATGGGACTCACCTAGACCTGTGATATTTCGCGTCCAATGCATCGATGGCGGCAACATTAGCTGCTGATTTTCCATTGGGATCAAACGACACTGCAATGTAGGCGTCGGCAATTGATTTTGCCAGCTCGATGCCGATTACGCGTGAACCCATGGTGATGATCTGGGCATTGTTCGAAAGTGCGGCACGTTCGGCAGAATAAGTGTCATGCGTCTGGGCAGCCCTGATACCTGGTACCTTATTCGCCGCCAAGCAAACGCCAATTCCCGTGCCGCAGCACAAGATGGCTCGATCGTAAGTTCCATCCAGAACCCCGCTGGCCACACGTTCCGAGAGATTGGCATAGTATTTTTCAGCACTTTCGGCGGAAGCGCTCACTTCCGAAACAATGAGACCTTCCTGGCCCATTAGATGTTCGGCCAGCACTTTTGCGAGGGGTGCTCCAGCACTGTCTCCGGCCACTGCTATTTTCATGATTTTCCTCTTTAAATAACTGCTGCACAGCGGTCGAGAATATCAAGGTAACCCTCAATGTTCCAGGCTGATCTGCCGATAAACAATCCGGCAATGTTTTGGCACTGCACTAGTTCGGCGCAATTGTCTGCACTGACGCTGCCGCCATAAAGGCACGCGAGCTTTTGTCCCGTTATCTGCAGCGCCACCTCGCTTATGCGGGCCTGTCGCTCGTCGGCATACCTTGGCGGGGCTGGTATTCCTGCGCTCCCAATCGCCCAGACAGGCTCATAGGCCAAAAGCATGGTCGCAGATTTCTGTTGCGCATGAAGTTTGCCCAAAGCAGCAGTGACTTGCCGGCACAATACCTCGTCAGCGCGACCAGAAGATTTTTCGGCGGCTGTCTCGCCGATGCAGATGAGTGGTATTAGCCCGTGACGAACTGCTGCTTCCACTTTCAATCCAACGGTTTCGTCCGTCTCGCCGAAGTGTGCGCGTCGCTCGGAGTGACCAAGCTCCACAATATCGAGACCGCAGTCCTTCAGCATCAGAGGTGATATCTCACCCGTCCATGCTCCGGCATCTGCCCAATGCATGTTCTGTGCGCCGACTTTAATATCCGTTGAGGCTAAAGCGGCTTTTACCTCTCGAACTGATGTGAAGGGCGGGATGACAAAACGCTGAATTGCAGGATGAGGCTCTGCGCTGAGGAGGCCGTGTGTAAACGTCTTCGCATCGGCCAAGGTCTTATTCATCTTCCAGCTTGTCCCGATCCAAATCTTCCTTACTTCAGTCATGCTCATTAAATCCCGTCAAAATGCAATGTGATATCAGCATGTCTTGGCATGCTCACTTCATCTTCTGGCAAAGCGCCAGGTGCGATGAAACCTACGAAAGCTTCACGTTCTATTCCGCTGCAGGAAGTATGGCAACGGGCGGCCGGATCTGGCAGTTTTTCATAGCGGGGTATTACTTCAGCCATTCAGGTCCAATAAACTCTTCACACATATCAATGTCATCCCAATATCTGGCGAACGAACCCCTCGACAGCATCCAACGGCGCGTAGCCCGCAAGGCGTCGGCGCGGTTCACTGGCCAGCCAAACTCCTCGAGACTACCGAAGTTGTCGCCAAAGCGCTGGCTAACGAGCAAGAGCACCTCCCGCATCGTTTTATCAAGCGCGAAACGCAGTCAGTCAGGGGGGTATTACACGAAGCTAGTTGGCGAAATGGCGCATCGCGGACAAATCCATCGCGATCTTCTGCTAGTGTTGACTGACGTAGGTGGTTTTTTTGTCTGTCGCAGCTGAGCAGGCGGGACCGAAGTACTTCTGCAGCGTTGCGAGCAATATGTCACGTTCTCCCAATCCCGCGCCCACTTCTTTCGCCACGAGAAGGGCCGCCCACAATGGGCACAGTGCTTGACTGGAAGCTCCGACTTTGAATGCATCTTTGCCAACGCGCTACCAGGGTACCGACTTGCCGCGCCAGTCGAAGAAGCCGCCGTTGGCTTCGGCTTCAAGTTTATTGACGACGGCCAGCAAATGGCGGGAAGCCTCCGCAGGTGTGTGTATGTCCAGTCCGGACTCTACAAATGGTGCAGAAAGTGGCGTAGCGACGGTACCGGGATGCAAGGCGACACAGATACTTTCTGGAGATCGTCTCGCCAACTCCACGGCCGCAGTCCGCACAAGCTGGTTGAGAGCTGCTTTTGACGCACGGTACGAATACCAACCGCCGAGCCGATTGTCGCCAATGCTTCCAACTCTCGCGGACAGGGTCGCAAATACAGCCTTTCCCGTACGCGGCAGCAGCGGAAGTACATGTTTCATGATCAACGCAGGTCCGATGGCATTTAGAGCGAAAGAGCGCGCGAGCTTGTCAGCGGCCAGGTGGCGCCAACTCTTTTCCGGTCCTTGGTGATCATCGTGGAGAAACCCCGTCGCATCTATCACGAGCCGAAGCTCGCCCATATCGGCGGCGTACTTCACAGCGCGCTCCAGGCTCGACTCATCCAAGAGATCGATTGGCGGCGACGACTTTCGACAAAGGCCAACCACCGACAGGAATGCGTCGGTCGACCCCACGGCTTCGATCAATGCGCTGCCGATGCCACCATTGGATCCGAAAATTACTGCAACGCCCGCTTTAGGAAATGATTCTAGGTCGACAGTGGAAGTGGCCAAGGGTCGGGAATTCGGCAATTGTGTTAATCCCTTTAGCTTCAGGTGAGAGTGAGGCCATAGTCCTCCTGCGCTAGGATCACCGCCACGACCGGTCCTATGCCATCGTCATGACCATAAGTCAGAAGCTTGTCCAAAATGTCAATTTCTTTCTGTCCAACAGATGACACCGAAGTCTTGCTGCCACTCGTTTGCAGTGTACGAGACGGTGGCTAATTGAAGATGACAGCGTCTCAAGACTGGACCTATCGTCTGCACCGAAAAGCGGTACTCTCGCAAGCTGATAGGACGATGTACGCCGCCAAGGCTTGCGGCAGAGTGGCCGTGCTTAGGTTGCGGAGATGTTTCAAGTCGCTGTCGGAAGCAATCATTCCAACGGCTATCAGTGTGCTGGTATCGAATTCGCATTCACAAAAATATGCCGTCCCGACAGGGACGGCAATTTCGGCAGACTTCTATTGTGCAGTAAATTTGGTTGCGGGAGCCCGCAACACTTTATACCGAAAGTCACCATTCCGCTCGTTCGACGGAACGCTTGACGATAAGTTTTAAGCTATCTAAATTTTGCCAAAGAATCATTTTACTTACGCATACGAATACATCAGATTTCAGATTCTAACTTGCGC
>JANMKJ010000026.1:0-2164 GCA_031371945.1 Rhodobiaceae bacterium | reverse complement strand
GGTCAGGTTTTCTGCCACCGACATGCCCGGCACAATCCCCTGTGCCTTCCGGTCCTCGGAACAATAGCCCATGCCCGCCGCAATGGCGTCCGCCGGATTTTTGTAGTCACCATTAGCACCGTTAAACCTGACATGGCCACCCGACTTCCGGTCCGCCGCAAAAACCGCCCGCGCCGTTTCTGTTCGGCCAGACCCCAGCAACCCGGCCAGACCCACAATCTCGCCCTTGCGAATATTGATCGTCGCATCCCGCACCAGGTGGCCTATGGCAATATTCTCGGCACTCAGCAATTCGCCGCCAATTTTGCCCGATCCTTCCTCGAAGGCCGTCGCACCCTTCTTCTTCACCTCCGCAAGATCGCGCCCCAACATGCTCGCCACCAGTTGCAGCTTGGAAATATCGGCCATGTTGGAAACTGCAACCGTGCGCCCATCCCGCATAATCGTCACCCGGTCACACACCTTGTAAAGCTCATCCAGCTTGTGACTGACGAAGATCACCGCTACACCGTCGGACTTCAACTGCAAAATGGTGCGCAACAGCACCGCCACCTCTGCCTCATCCAACGACGACGTCGGCTCATCCATGATCACCAGTTTCGCATCAAAGGAAACCGCCCGCGCAATTGCTACCATCTGTTGGATCGCTGTGGAGAAATTCTCCAGCGGATCCCGCACATCCACTTTCACATCAAACCGCGCCAACAGCTTCGCAGCCTCAGAATTCATTTTCGGCCAATCAAGCAAACCATAGCCACGACGTGGTTCGCGGCCCAAAAAAATATTCTCCGCCACTGATCGATAACCGATCAGATTGATCTCCTGAAAAATCGTGCTGATGCCCGCCCGCTGCGCCCGCTGCGGCGAACTGGCAGTCCAAGGCGCACCATCGAACGTGATCGACCCCGTATCGCGCACATAAGCACCATTCAGAATCTTGATCATCGTCGATTTGCCAGCCCCGTTCTGGCCGACGAGTGCCATAACCTCGGCAGGCTGCACGTCAAGTGATGCCTCAACCAACGCCGACACGCCGCCAAAGCTTTTCGAAATCGCCTGCATGGAAAGAAGAGACGCAGTCATCGCACCTGCCGTATGGAATTGTTCTCAATCAAACGTCATCTCCGTTGAAGCGCACGAACGTCCGCGGAAAGAAAAGCGCTCGCACCGATATTCCAAAACTCGTCATTCCAGGCAAACGTAGCCCTTGCGGAGCGCGAGCTGGAACCCAGCTTTTTCCAACGCAATGCCTTTGCATTCCAGCGGGGTTCCAAATCACCCGCAATAGGGCGGGCGTTTGGAATGACGGTGATTTGGAATTTCGGCTAAACTGATAGTCCTAACTATGCCCCGCCGTCGCCGACAGCATCCGCGGATCAACACCGAGTTTCCCCAAAGCGCGCCGATGTTTCGAGGGCCAATCCGGTGAGAACACCAGATCCGCGTCCGCATCACAATGCAGCCAGCCATTGTGCAGCATTTCATTTTCAAGCTGCCCCGGCGACCACCCGGAATAGCCGAGCGCCAGCACACTTTGCCTCGGTCCCTTGCCGCGCGCCATATCCTGCAGAATGTCCAAAGTTGCCGTAAGATTAAATCCCGGTGCCACATCCAGACTGCCGTCTTGCTGCACATAATCATCGCTGTGCAAAACAAAGCCCCGGTGCTGTTCAACCGGGCCACCCATCAAAATCGGCGTCTGTTCCAGCCGCAGCATGACGTCCTGCTTGGTCTTGCTCATGTCCAAGCGGTCGGCCAGCTCCATGAAGTTGAGCCCCGCCATCGGTTTGTTGATGATCAACCCCATCGCACCTTCTGGCCCATGCGCACAGAGATACACCAGACTTTCATGGAAAGTGGTCTCGGTCATGCCGGGCATGGAAATCAGCAATTTGCCTTTGAGCGATGTGAACATCACATCAGTCTAGCGGCTTTTCCCGTCACCACCAAGAGTGACGCACAGGTGAGTGGAACGTGATCGCTTTATCCGTTAGCTGTGTGGCCATGAAAAGACGTCATCTACTGTTTGCTCCACTCCTGCTGGGCTCACTGCGCCAAGCTTTCGCGGCCGATCAACCTTGGTCGGCCAAGCTGTTGGATCGAAGACAACCTTCAACTGGTCCGGTAGCGCCTATGTCTCTTCGGCCGGTCCCGGCGCGATGGC
>JANMKJ010000016.1:0-5187 GCA_031371945.1 Rhodobiaceae bacterium | reverse complement strand
CGCCGTCGCGCACCAGCATTGATGTCGACACCCAGCAACTTGCCGCAATCCTTGCTGTTGCAGGCTCAGGCATTGCACTCGTATCGCCGGCGTTCGTCAGTGAAGACCTGAAGGCGGGCCGCCTGGTGCAGCTCTTTGACATTATGGCCGCATCAGGCTCCAGCTACTATCTCGCCTATTCGCAATCGCGCCGCAACACGCCCAAGATCCGGGCGTTCCGGGATTGGATATTGGAACAGGTGGCGACCACGTGATCGCCCTTCATCACGCGTCGGCGCGGAGCCTCTCCAGCGCACGTTCAACTTCCGCATCGGATACCCGCTGCCAGTTTTCCTGGACACCTTTGCGGAAGACTGAATCAAGTTCATCAGAATAGTAGATGCGAACATCTTCCGAAATGTTCTGGACAGCGGCTCCCTCGGTCTTTTCGATCTCGTCCAAGATACCCAAAACGGCAGTCTCCACCCGGGCCCGATCGCCGATCTTTGTATTTTGTTTCAACAACCGTTCCAGCACGCTTCTGGACAAGCGTTCTGACAGAAACCGACCAACCAAATAGATCGATTCAATGAAGTCCAAACGGGAAAGATGTTGCAAACGTCGACTAAGGTCCATCATCTAGCTATCCAGTTCCAAGATATCGAAGCACTCCCGTGGCAAGCTCTCAATAATATACTCTTGCGAGGTTGCGCTTGCAATATTTCCAACGCCTGGCGCACAGATGAGTGGCTTGACCATGGCATAGGGCATCGCAAGGAAAAGTGGCCTGAAATCGTTAATGGTCGCACGTCCAATCACCGCCTCTATCAGTTCCCTAGTCCGGCTATCGATCACACCCTGTTTTTCTTTGCCATTGGCACCAAGGATCAGGCCGTGGCGATTGTCATTGATTTTGGAACTATGGCCGTCGTTACCCTTTATTTCACGGAGCAGGGACCAGTAGATCGCCAAAGGATCCGGCGATGGCGGATTGTTCGAGACATATTGATCAGCGCGCCGGGCGGGAGCGCACCAAACATTATGCATTTCGCCATAATAACGTTGCCCTAAATGATAGGCCAGGCTGGTGACTGTTGAGTACAGCAATAGCGGTTCAGACAAGATTCCCCCGTAACTAAGATCTAAACTACCCTTAAATGCGATATCCTAATTGATGGCAAATTTCTACCGGCAACGACATCCCGATTGCTACCTCGAAAACTGCTTGTACTTGATGCGGCTTGGCATGACGCTGTCTTCACCCAATCTCCGCTTCTTGTCGTCTTCGTAGTCCTGGAAGTTGCCTTCAAACCATTCCACATGGCTGTCGCCTTCGAAAGCCAGAATGTGTGTGGCCAGCCGGTCAAGGAACATGCGGTCATGGCTGATGATGACGGCACAGCCGGCGAAATCCTCCAGCGCTTCTTCAAGGGCTGCGAGTGTTTCGGTATCGAGATCATTGGTGGGCTCGTCAAGCAACAGGACATTGGCGCCAGACTTCAGCATCTTGGCCAAATGTACACGGTTGCGCTGGCCACCCGATAGTGTCCCCACCTTCTGCTGCTGGTCGGCACCCATGAAATTGAACGCGCCCGTATAGGCGCGGCTGTTCATTTCGCGCTTGCCGAGATAGATCACGTCATTTCCGCCGGAAATTTCCTCCCACACGGATTTCTTTCCATCCAGTGCATCCCGGCTCTGGTCAACATAGCCCAGGGAAACACTTTCACCAATTTTGACAGTGCCGGAATCCGGCGATTCCTGTCCGGTGAGCATGCGGAACAATGTGGTTTTACCCGCACCGTTGGGACCGATGATGCCAACAATGCCGCCCGGTGGCAGCTTGAATGACAGGTTCTCGATCAGCAGCCTGTCGCCATAGGCCTTGTTGAGGCCTTCAACTTCGATGACCGTTCCGCCGAGGCGTTCGCCAGGGGGAATGATGATTTGCGCCGTATGGGATTTGAGCCGCTCCTCATTCGCCTTGAGCAATTCGTCATAGGCCTTGAAGCGCGCCTTGGATTTTGCCTGCCTGGCCTTAGGTGAGGAGGCAATCCATTCCTGCTCGCGCTCCATGACCTTGACGCGAGCCGCATCCTCGCTCTTTTCCTGGGCAAAGCGTTTGGCCTTCTGGCCGAGATAAGCTGAATAGTTGCCTTCGTAGGGAATGCCCCTGCCCCGGTCCAATTCCAGAATCCAGCCCGTGACATTGTCCAAGAAGTAGCGATCATGGGTAACGATCAGGATGGCGCCGGGATAATCGCGCAAGTGATGCTCCAGCCAGTTCACGCTTTCCGCATCAAGATGGTTGGTGGGTTCGTCGAGCAGGATCAGGTCGGGTTTGGCTAGTAACAGACGGGTAAGTGCTATGCGGCGCTTTTCACCACCCGATAGATTTTCAACCGACGCGTCACCCGGCGGGCAGCGCAGCGCGTCCATAGCCTGCTCTACCTGCGCCTCAAGGTCCCACAGGTTCTGGGAATCAATCACATCCTGAATTTTACCCGCCTTCTCGGCGTTCTCGTCATTATAGTCGGCCATCAGGGCATTGTATTCGTCGAGAATGGCCTTCTTGGCAGCCACCCCTTCCATCACATTGCCCATCACATCCTTGGTCGGATCCAACTGCGGTTCCTGCTCGAGATAGCCGATCGTGGCACCATCGGCGATCCAGGCCTCGCCATTATACTCCTTGTCGATACCGGCCATGATTTTGAGCAGGGTCGATTTGCCTGAACCATTCGGCCCCAGCACGCCAATCTTGGCTTCGGGATAGAATTGCAGGTGCACGTTATCGAGCACTTTCTTGCCGCCCGCATAGGACTTGGACAGGCCCTGCATATGGTAAATGAACTGACGCGCCATGAAATGGGAAACCTAAGCTTGAGGGATGGTTGGGCGGGGTTTAGCGGAGCCCCTTCAAAAGGGCAACGCTACTTTTTCCCCCGTTGTTCCTCGAGATTGATCTTCTTCTGGAAGCGGCCCTGCAACACATCCACCACGACAAGGGCCGCAATCACGAAGTAGAACGTGCTCTTGGCCATGGGTTCAACCGGGTAACCAAAGAAGGAAAGATGCGCGATATGGCCACCTTCCGCCAGCAGCATGACGCCCACCAGCAGCAGCACGAATAACCCGAGAACTTCATAGAGACGGTTCTTTTGCAGGAAATTCGCCACCCGTTCGGCCAGCAGAACCATGAGTGCACCAGACGCCACAATGGCCGTTGCCATGACAACGAAGTTCTTGGTGAGCGCCACGGCCGAAAGTACCGTATCAAACGAAAACACGATGTTCATGACCACGATCCAGAACAGCGCAGAAGCCACCGTGCGGTGCTTGGGCCCCTCGCCTTCCTCATGTTCGAGGTCAGTGATGGACAACATGTGGTGAATTTCCTTGATTGCCGTATGGATAAGGAAAGCCCCGCCGAACAGCACGATGATGCTATGGCCATTGAAAGAGGCTTCCACCATTGAAGTGTGAAAACCGAAAAACGGGTTCTGGAACAGGGCAATGAGCTGCAGCACGACAAACAGCAGGACAATGCGCAGGGCTATGGCCAGAATGGTACCAAGGCGCCGGACATAGGCCTGCTTGTCGGGCGAGACCCGCTTTGCCTCAATCGTGATGTACAGCAGGTTGTCAAAACCCAATACGGTTTCCAGCGCCGTCAGCACAACCAGTGTGAAGAGGTGTTCGATAGTAAAGAGATCAGCCATGCCGTGCCCCAAAAGACTCAAATTCGTGGTTCAGCAAGCCTTTTAGCGTCTCGCACGCCGACCTCAAGGTTTATTGGTGTCTTCAATTTTGGCCTTTGCCGCCTGCCGTTGCGCACGGTCCTGCCGCAAACCATGGCGGAAGAGGAAATATCCGCCGACCAGGGGAGCAATGGCCACGCCGAGATAAAGCGGCACAAGACTGGGCAAGTCGTTCATCAGTATCTTTGGGTCTGACATAAAAATCCCGCCCGCAAGCAGCGCACATCCTCCGCCAAACAGCATCAGCAGCAGTCCAATCACAATCAGCAGTACAGGCATCAGCTTTCCCCACTTTGATTGAGCGACTTCACATAGAACCACGTCAGCAGGCCCTTCAGCGCAAACCCCGCCATGAGCAACAGACCCAAAGGAACAATGCCGGTTTCAGCAGGCCCAAAGCCCACCAGTGCTATCCCCACACCTCCCACAACAATGGCATCAAGCACCACCAGGCTGTAAAATGCGACAGGCGACGCCTTCATCCAGCCGAAAACCGCCGCCAGCACCACACCGTTCAGGACAGCAACAGCCAGCGGCAGAAGGCTGAGCGGCCCCACGTTCCCACCCAGCACAATGACACAACCCCCGGAAAACAGCAGCATGACTGCACACAGGATGATGAGCAGAATTTTCATGCAACCCCTCGAGAAATTGCCATGCGCCTGCGCGCCGCCTCATCCCGGTAGAACATGTTGTATGTTTCGAACGGGATGATCTGGCCATGTGGCGTTACGAAATGGATGCACGACCGTTTGACCCGGCCAATGCAGAAGTTGTGGGCATCCATGAATTCGACAATGGCAATGCGGAAAATGCTTTCATAGCCCATGCCATCCGGCACCGGGACTTCCGGCAGGCAGCACAGCAAGGCGTTCAGCTTCTCGGGATGCATGCATTCGGCAGTGGCGAGTGAAAAGAAGGCCATGACCTGTTTATGCAGTTCAGGAAATTTCTCGAACGTAATGGCATTGGGTAGCGCATCCACCAGCATTTCCTTTGGAAAGAACGAGGTGATGGGTGCAACCTGCGTTCCCTTGCGCAAGGCGTAGCCGATGGCAATGCTTTCCGGATTGCACGGCAACGGAATGATATCACCCTCCCCAAAGGCGGTGCCAGCATCGATGATCCTGCGGCGAATCTCCGACAGGACAACCCGGTCGGTTCGCGCATCGAAATTCTCGTTACGGCCGGCATCCTGGATGGGTTGGAAGGTGATCCCGCGCACGCATTTCCATTGCAGCGCATAATTGATGATGTCGCCCATCTCATCATCATTCACCCCGCGCTTGACGACCACTACGAGAGTTGTGGAAATCGATTCCTTTTCAAGGGCTTCCAGCGCTTGCCTGCGGATCCGGGTGAGATCTGCACCGCGCAGCGTTTTAAGCGCCTCGGGCCGCAGGGAATCAAATTGCAGGTAAACTTCAATGCCCGGCTTGAAGGCCGC
>JANMKJ010000011.1:0-5237 GCA_031371945.1 Rhodobiaceae bacterium | reverse complement strand
TATACGGATAGTAAACTGCAGAAGGTGTGACACTTGCCTTCAATTATTGCCGCAGTCGGTTTCACTATTGTCATATATCCCCCCGTCAAATCGTCGGTTTAATTCACTGATTTTCCGCAGCCATTAAAATAAAGGTAGTTGGTTCGTAAGACGCTGTCCTGCTGTGCAATTGCGTTAATTGTTCTCTGGCGCCAAATGACGACAACCCAGTCATGAACATTGCCAAGAATTCTATCGAGAAACGACAACGAAAATGGTGGGCCATCTCCAGTAATTGCGTGGACAAGGCAGCACTCGGGGTTCAGCCGCATAAAATCATCTGTATCCAAATAAACGAGGGGCTGCCCAACCGAGCGTTTCGAATTGTTTATCGATATAATCTCACCGATGGCTGAGTGGATCATCGCTTCGTCGGTGATGAAGTTTCGTTCGCTCCAACAATAACCCACATAGTTCAGATAGAATGGTGAGATTGCAATCGCCAGAGATACTGCTGCGGCAATTCCCAATAGAAGTTTGCTACTGCTATTCATGCATGCCCCCTTCGCCACCACGTTAGGTAGAAACGACATGCTGTCAAGCGTGTGAAATCATCTGGAAAAATTCCACGTGATAAAATAGTTACTGCGGTTGTTACGTTTGAAAATCGACACAGGCCGGGCGTGGAATCAATCTGGGGTGGAGTGTGGGAGCGGCTAGTCCCACAGCCTTGCAGCACCGCGCACGCCGCTGGTTTCGCCGTGGGCGGCGCGCACGACTTTGGCTACGGCCGTACCTGAAAAACTGTAGCGCGAGATCAGCGGTGGCAAATCTTCGACAAGTTCAGGCAATGCATTGAGGCCGCCGCCAATCACAAAAATATCCGGGTCGACCACGCAGGCGATGTTTGCGGCAACGCGGGCGAAGCGATCCTGCAGCCGGTGCAACGACGCTTTGGCGGCCGCATCACCGCTTCGGGCCCGGGCGACGATGTCCTTGCCGGGGATATCCTGCCCGGTCACTTTCAAGTGGTCGCGCTGCAAACCTGTGCCTGAGACGTATTGCTCGGCACAGCCAGACTTGCCACAGAAGCAGGGCAGCATCGGCCATTCGCTTTCGTTGGGCCAGGGCAGCGCCGTGTGACCAAACTCGGCGGCCTCGGCATTGGCGCCGACGACCAGCTTGCCATTGATGACGAGGCCGCCGCCGAGGGCTGTGCCCACGGTGAAAAAGGCTACCGTGCCGTAGCCCTTGCCTGCCCCGTCGATGGCTTCTGACAAGGCAAAGCAATTGGCGTCATTTTCCATTTTCACCGGGCGGCCGATGGCTTGCTCCAGGTCCCTCTGGAAAGGCTTGCCATTGCAGAACGTGATGTTGGCATTGCGCCACAGCCCGGTCTGGCGTGAGGCGGAACCTGGAGAGCCGATGCCAACGGTGCCGGCACCTGCCTCGCTGACCAGGGCGGCAATGGCGCCAACGACCTCGCCATAGGATTTGGGCGTGGGCACGCGCTTTTCGAAAATGCTGGCATGGCCCTGCGAGAAGGCCGCCGCATCGATTTTGGTGCCGCCGAGGTCAATGCCAATGCGATTGGTCATGGTCAAGCCTTTGTTATATAACAGAAATACGTAACAACCTGTGGCAAAAGAGGGGATATGCCAGGTTTGGGACATATAAACAGGTGGGTTTGCGCCTTGTCCACTCAGCAATTGACGTGAAGGACAGGTCTCGATATAAGCCGCCATCTCAATTGACTAGGGACGGATAGCACTTGGCGAAATGCCACCGCCATTCCGGTATTTTAGTCCCTTTGAACCGTTTTAGTGATAGGTAGATTAAATGGCCAATACGAAGTCGGCAAAGAAGGCAGCGCGCGTTTCAACCCGCCGTGCCACCGTTAATAAGAACCGGGTGAGCCGGGTTCGCAGCTCGCTGCGCAAGGTTGAAGAAGCAATTACGGCGGGTAACCAGGAAGCCGCAATTCTGGCGATGCAGGCGGCTGAACCGCAACTGATGCGCGGGGCCCAGAAGGGTGTATTCCACAAGAATACCGCATCGCGCAAAGTTTCGCGCCTGACCTTGCGGATTCGTGCCCTCAAGGCCTGACTTTTATCCACATAAGGTTTTGAAAACGCGCCGAGAATTTCTCCGGCGCGTTTTTCTTTGTCCGCGAACTGACTTTATTTGGCAGATTTTCCCTTTGAATTTCAGGACCTTGCGAGATTGTCTCAATATGTCGGACAAATTCCCGGCGCTGCCTGCATTTCGCCCGCATGGTTTTTTGGTGCCGGCGTCCCGGGCAACACGAGCGGCAGCTTTTTACGTGCAGGGAATCACAAAGTCACATCATAGAGTTAGCCAAATTCTGGAAATCCGGCGACAAACGCCGCGCAATGCGGGCACGCTCCGTGTACGGAATAACATCTGAATCAGCTTGCAGTGTGACTTGCTGCTTTTGTAGGTTCCCCCCAACGGCTGCAGACAATCGTCAATTCGCAGTCAATTAGTATACGAATTGAGGTGTTGGAATGCTTGGCAGCATTTTGATGCAGGGGCTTAAAGTGGGCAGTTTGCGGCGGTAGTTCTTTCAAAGTTGTAAGTTAGAGGCGTGGAAAATTTGAAGTTGTTCTTGCACAAAGAATGATGACAATTTCTTGCGCTTTTGTGGCCCGAAACATCAATACGGTTTCTGCGGGGTGTGCAGGTATCGAACCGCGCAGGCGGCATTGCATCGCGCAATGGAACCTGCGCCACAAGAAGGCAAAAAGACTAAATGACTGATGTTGCACTTGACCTAAAACAAAAATGGCAGCGTGTTTCGCAAAGGCTGCGGGCAGAACTGGGTGACGATCTTTTCACAAGTTGGTTTGGTCGCATGGATGCTGAGGAGTGCAGCAATCTGCGACTTGTGGTTTCAGTGCCAACCCGGTTTCTCAAGAGCTGGATAGAAAACCATTATGTGGCCAAGCTGCAGAAAATCGCCGAGGGCGAATTCGGCAAGCTCGATTCAGTCGTGGTGCGGGTGCGGGGGCAAGTCACGCCGATGCGTTCTGCAGAAGTGGCCGAGCGCTTCACTGAAAATGGGCGCAGCAATCTGGAAGAGCCGCGCGGCACGGCAGCCATTGCCCCTGCCAATTTCCTGGCCCAGGGTGAGCGCAACACGCAGCTCGATTCATCGCAAACCTTTGACAGTTTTGTGGTTGGCACATCCAACCAGCTCGCCCATGCGGCGGCCTGCCGGGTAACGGATGCCATGCATGGTGCACCCATCACATTCAATCCATTGTTCATCCATTCTTCCGCAGGTCTCGGCAAGACCCACCTGCTTAACGCCATGGCGCACCGCATTCGCGAAAAGCATCCCGAGCGCAAGGTACTGTTTCTTACGGCCGAGCGTTTCATGTACAGTTTCATCCAGGCCTTGCGCCAGCGTGATACGTTGCCGTTCAAGGACCAGTTCCAATCGGTTGACGTTCTGCTGATTGACGACTTCCAGTTCCTGCAGGGCAAGACCATGCAGCAGGAATTCTGCCACACGTTCAATTAGCTGGTTGATTCACGCCGGCAGGTGATCGTTGCCGCCGACGTTCCACCGGCACAGCTTGATACGATTGACCAGCGCATGCGGTCACGCCTGATGGGCGGACTGGTGATTGACATCGAGCTGCCGGACCTCGAGCTGCGTCGCAAGATCGTGTTGAGCCGGTATATTTCCATGAACCACCGGGACCATTCGATCATGATCCCTGACGAGGTTCTGGAATTCGTGGCCAACCGCATTACCGGCGGGGGCCGCGAGCTTGAAGGCGCCCTCAACCGGGTGGTTGCCTACCAGCAGTTCAACAAGGCGCCCATCACCTTGGACCTTGCTGCCATGGTCCTGCGTGACATGTCGGCTAATCCCGACCAGTGCCGCATCAAGATTGATGACATCCTGAAGATCGTCGGTCGTCATTTCAATGTGGCGCGCACGGATTTGCTGTCGCCACGGCGGGCCCGTTCCATCGTCGTACCCCGCCAGGTTGGCATGTACCTGGCCAAAAAAATGACGTCGCGTTCGCTGCCGGAAATCGGCCGCAGGTTTGGCGGGAGAGACCATTCCACGGTGCTGCATGCGGTGCGGAAAATCGATGACCAGATCAAGACGGATGACCGTTTGGCCAAGGAAGTTGCCCTGTTGATAAGGTTGGTTGAACAGCAATAATCCTGCCGGAACACCTTGATCGCCACCTTCTTTCGGGCCATTGTTTGCGGCCCCTCTCAGGAGTGGGCATTTTAAGACAGGGATTATCTGGTTATGCGTGTAACGATTGAACGAACCGCGTTTCTGAAAGCGCTCAATCATGTGCAAAGTGTCGTTGAACGGCGCAACACCATTCCCATCCTGTCCAACGTGCTGATCCAGGCCGCCGGTGCAAACCTGCGCCTTACGGCCACTGATCTTGACATTGAAATTGTGGAGACAGTGATTGCCGAAGTGGGCCGCGAAGGGGCCGCAACGGTGCCTGCCCACATGCTGTATGACATCGTGCGCAAGCTGCCTGAAGGGGCGCAACTGGAAATCGACCAGGGGCCGGATTCAACACGGGTCTCGATTTTTGCAGGCAAGTCACGCTTTGCGCTGCAGGCCCTGCCGCCGGAGGATTTTCCTGATCTTGCCAGCGGCGACATGCCGAACACCTTTTCGATATCGACAGAGGATTTGAAGGGCCTCATCGAGAAAACCCGCTTTGCCATTTCAACGGAAGAGACGCGCTATTATCTCAATGGCATTTACCTGCACGAGGTGAAGGCCGGTGGCTTGCTGCGGGCGGTGGCAACGGACGGGCACAGGCTGGCCCAGGCACAGATTTCCCTGCCGGATGGCGCAGCGGGCATGCCCGGCATCATCATCCCGCGCAAGACGGTGCTGGACGTGGTGAAACTCATCGAAGGTGAGGAAGGCGGCGTTGAAGTGTCGCTGTCAGCCTCAAAAATCCGTTTCTCGGTTGGCAACCTGGTGCTGACGTCCAAACTCATCGACGGCACGTTTCCCGACTATGAGCGCGTCATCCCCCGCCACAACGACAAGATCCTGGATGTGGATGCCAAGACCTTCTCATCCGCCGTTGACCGCGTCTCGACCATCTCGATGGAGAAGGGTCGCGCCGTCAAGCTCAACATTTCAGCGGGCAAGCTCACGCTGACGGTGAACAACCCGGACTCAGGTTCGGCCGAGGAGGAAATGGTGGTGGAGTATGCCCATGACCCCATCGATA
>JANMKJ010000534.1:0-3204 GCA_031371945.1 Rhodobiaceae bacterium | reverse complement strand
CATTCACATATGCTTGTTCATAAGCCCCCTTTTACCCAGCAACACCTGCCAAAGGACTAACTCCCATGAAAGCTGCTTACTTTTCGGTCACATTCCTGCTCCTGGCCTCATCGACGCTGAGCCTTCCGGCGTTGGCTGAGGAAACACCTGCAGTCGTGACCGCAATGTTCAAGGGCTGGGAAGGCACCTTCAAGGTCAAGCCGACCTACGACAAGATTGAAACCGATAGCGATGGCAACGTGACAATTACCAACCTGGTTGCAAATGTTGAAGCGGCGGGAACCAATCCAGCGGTGAAGCTGACCATCGGCGAAATTTCCCTGGATGACGTCGGTGACGCGGAAAATGGCATCATCGAAGTGGGGTCCGCCACCGTTACTGATACCAAGGTGGAGATCAGTGAGGGGGGCAACAAGTCGGTCGAAATTGAAGTGCCCGAAAGCAACATCGAAGAATGGATTTTACCCGTGGGCGACCCTTCCACGCCCCAGGAAATTTTCCGCTCGAGCTGGAATATTGCAAAAAAGGTGTCGTCTGGTGAATTCAAGATTACGGCCATGGGCCAATCCATCACATCTGATGGCTATGAAACGACCTGGGATGGCGATACAGCCACAGGCGCTGGCAAGTTCACGTTAAAACTGTCTAATGTTGTCATTCCGCAATCGGCGATTACAGCTGTGGATACTGCCGGTCAGCTCAAGGCGTTGGGCTATGGCGACATCACCTTAAATGTCTCAGGTGACGCGGACGTCAAGATTACTGACGACAAATTCGGCATCACGTCAAATATCGAATATGCCGGGAAGGATATTGGCGGCATCAAATTGGCACTTGCGGGCAGCGACATTCCCCTTGCTACCCTATCAGAGCTGAAGAAGGCCCAGAAGGAAAGCCGCCCACCCGACATGTCCGCCCTCATGCCGCAGTTGATGGGCGTATCGCTTGGCACTTTCCAATTCCGCTTTGAGGATGCCTCCATCACAAAGAAATTGCTGCCGGTCATTGCCAAAATGCAAGGAATGGATGAAGCAGCGATGGTTGCCAACGCCGGTGCCATAGTTCAGGTAGGCTTGATGCAATTGAAGAACCAGGCTTTCACCGATCAGGTGGTGGGTGCGGTCAATGCGTTCCTCAAGGATCCAAAATCCATTACTGTGTCCCTGAAACCGGCCCAGCCAGTCCCGGTTCAAAGCATCATGACCCTTAATCCTGCTGACCCTGCCGCGGCAATCACCCTGCTTGGCGTTTCAGTTACGGCAAACGACTAGTTAGGCCTCCGGCAGATTTAGCCGGATATGAAGTTCACGCAGCTGCTTGGGAGTTGCCTCAGAAGGGGCCCCCATTAGCAGGTCTTCGGCCTGCTGATTCATCGGGAACAGGACAACTTCGCGAATGTTCGGCTCATTGCACAATAGCATCACGATGCGGTCGACGCCCGGCGCAATTCCTCCATGCGGTGGAGCTCCATATTGGAACGCCCGATACATGCCACCGAATTTCTCAAGAATGACATCTTCGGAGTAGCCTGCGATCTCAAATGCCTTCTTCATGACGTCGGGCTTGTGATTACGAATGGCGCCTGATGAAAGTTCTACGCCGTTGCACACAATGTCGTATTGGTAGGCATTGATTGTAAGCGGATCCTGGATTTCCAGCGCTTCCAATCCACCCTGTGGCATGGAAAACGGGTTATGTGAGAAGTCGATCTTCTTCTCATCTTCATTCCACTCATACATGGGAAAATCAACAATCCAGCAGAAGTCGAACCTGTCACCTGCGACAATTCCAAGTTCAGTGCCAGCTTTGGTGCGGGCCTCGCCTGCGAACTTGTAGAATTTGGCGGGAACGCCGGCAACGAAGAACGCCGCATCTCCTGTTGCTAGTCCGAGTTGGCTTTTGATGGCTTCCGTCCGTTCAGGCCCAATATTCTTGGCAATGGGACCGGCACCACCTTCTTCGCCGTCGCGCCAGAAGACATAACCCAAACCGGGCTGGCCCTGGCCTTGCGCCCAGGAATTCATGCGGTCGCAGAATGCCCGGCTTCCGCCCTTAGGAGCGGGAATGGCCCAAACCTCTACCTTGGGGTCAGCTGCTATCATGCCCGCAAAAACTTTGAAGCCGGAACCGGCAAAGTGTGGCGTTACGTTCTGCATCTTGATGGGGTTGCGAAGGTCAGGCTTATCGGTGCCATACCAGTGCACCGAGTCTTTGTAGGATATGTGTGGGAATTTCTGCGTCACCGGCAGCCCGCCACCAAACTCTTCAAACACGCCACGTAGAACATGTTCAACCGCATCGAACACGTCTTCTTGGGTCACGAAGCTCATTTCGATATCAAGCTGATAGAACTCACCCGGGCTTCGGTCAGCCCGCGCGTCTTCATCCCTAAAGCAGGGTGCAATCTGAAAATAGCGGTCGAAACCCGACATCATCAGCAGCTGTTTGAACTGCTGTGGCGCCTGTGGCAGCGCATAGAACTTGCCGGGATGGACACGGCTGGGCACGAGGTAATCGCGTGCACCCTCAGGCGAAGACGCGGTGAGAATGGGGGTTTGGAATTCGAAGAACCCCTGCCCTTTCATGCGATTGCGCAAACTGTCGATGATGGCACCGCGCTTCATGATATTGCCGTGGATGCGGTCGCGGCGCAAATCCAGGAACCGGTATTTCAGCCGGATGTCTTCCGGATATTCCGTGTCGCCAAAAACCGGGAGGGGAAGTTCCTTGGCCTCGGAATGAACCGCAATCTCGGTGGCTGCAATTTCGATCAGGCCAGTTGGCAAGTTCTTGTTTTCGGTTCCTGCGAGCCGCGGCCGAACAGTACCATCAATCCGTACGACCCATTCTGAACGCAGCTTTTCCGCCATCTTGAAAGCAGGGGAATCAGGACTGATCACAATTTGCGTGAGCCCGTAGTGGTCGCGCAGGTCAATGAACAGCAAACCCCCATGATCACGGACCCGGTGAACCCAGCCGGAAAGCCGGACTACCTGTCCCGCGTGTTCAAGTCGAAGGTCGCCACACTTATGGCTGCGATAGGCGTGGGTCATGGTGGATTATTCCCTTAATTCGGCCGGAAAAGCGCATGGGGCCGTTGATTTGTCAAGTTCTAAGGGTAAAACGCGGTGTCAGGTGGAACCATCCAGGGCCTTGCCGAACATAAAGAGACGCTTCTTCGCTTTTCTCTTTAGTTTCTGCGCG
>JANMKJ010000526.1:0-2855 GCA_031371945.1 Rhodobiaceae bacterium | reverse complement strand
GGCATTACCGAAGAGATCATGAAGGTTGCCTTGTGGCAGGCCAAAGACGGCCGTTTGCATATCTTGGAAAAGATGGCGGAAGCATTGACGTCAGCCCGTTCGGGTCTTGGCGAGCATGCACCACGTATTGAAGTGATCAAGGTTCCAACCGACAAGATCCGTGAAATCATCGGCACGGGTGGCAAGGTCATTCGTGAGATCGTTGAAAAGACGGGTGCCAAGATCGACATCCAGGATGACGGCACTGTCAAGGTGGCCTCGTCTTCGGGTGCTGCCATTGAAGCTGCCATGAAGTGGATCAAGTCAATCGTTTCTGAAGCAGAGGTAGGCGCCATTTACGACGGCAAGGTCGTGAAGGTTGTTGACTTCGGTGCATTCGTAAACTTCTTTGGTGCCAAGGATGGTCTGGTTCACGTGTCCGAGCTGGCGGCAAAGCGCGTCAACAAGGTTTCCGACGTGGTCAGCGAAGGCGATACCGTGAAGGTAAAACTCCTGGGCTTTGACAATCGCGGCAAGGTTCGCCTTTCCATGAAGCAGGTTGATCAAACCACGGGTGAAGACCTGAGCGCCAAGCAGGCTGAAGCCCAGCCCGCCGAGGATGCTGCCGACGCGTCGTAAGCCAACGCAGAAGAATTGAGAGGCGCTGGGAGAAATCCCCGCGCCTTTTTTATGTTGAGGATTTGGGCTTAACTCGGGCCATGAAAAACCTTTTGATGATTCCGGCGATGGGCTGCGATGCAAGGCTCTATGCCGAACTACAGGCGGGGCTTTCACCGTTTATCAGTGTTTCCGTGGTCGTGGCGGGAAAGGACAATCTGGACCACTGCGTTGCAGAGGTCATTGGCCAGGCACCCCACACGTTTGTGGTGATGGGAACGTCTTTCGGCGGGCGGGTGGCGCTTGAAACTGCGCTGGCTGATCCTTCCCGCGTTGAGGGACTTGTGGTCATTGGAGCGGGTGCGGGCGTGGCCGCTGACCCTGCTGCGGGTTACTCACGGGCCAAACGCCTGCGGGGCAGCGAATTTGAAGCGGTGGTGGCTGAAATGGCTGGCATGGTTTCGCATGTGCCGGGCCCGCAAGGGCTCAGCACGCAAAATCTGTTTATTGAGATGGCGCGCGAAAATGGCGGCGAACTGATGGCGTGCCAATCGGAAGCGCTGGCCAAGCGCGTGGATCTTAGGCCGCGGCTGCATGAGGTTGCTTGTCCATCGTTAATGCTGTGGGGACGGCAGGACAAGTTTTCCCCGGCATCTGACGGATTGCAAATGTCTACGTTGCTTGCGCAGGCACGCTATGCGGAAATTTCAGACTGCGGCCATTTCCCCAGTCTCGAGGCGCCGGAAGAAACGCTCGAAATCCTGTTGCACTGGCTGCGGGATGTTGGGCTCATTTCAGGCTGACGAGATATTCGGCAATGGCTTCCACGTCGGCCTGCGGCAGCTTCGACATGTTGGTTTGCACCTGGCCCATGCCGCCGGCCGACATATGCTCATAGCCGAAGGCTTCGCCATTCTGCAGGGCGAGAACCAGGTCATTCCTGTCCTTGTAGAGTTTGCGTTCGACGAGACCGTGGAGGCTTGGCACCTTGCCAACACCTTCCGGATGCGGCCCTCCCATGAGGAAGCGGCTGTTGTCGCGCGCCATGAAAAGATTGCGCGGTGTATGGCATTCGGCACAATGGCCCGGGCCGTTCACAAGGTAGGAACCACGGTTCCAGCTTTCAGTTTGCGCGGGATCGGGCTGCCAGGCGGTCGTATCAAGTCCAATCCACTTCCACAGGCCAATGCCACGGCGCAAAACAAAAGCCGCCGGAATGTCAGCGGCGCGCTGGGGCGAATTCACGGCGGCGAGGCTCATGAGATAGGCCTTGATATCCAAAACATCTTCGGTGCGCATGGCGGCGTAGGATGTATAGGGAAATGCCGGAATGAGGTGCTGGCCGTCATGGGAGATGCCGCGCTGGACGGCATTCACGAACGTGAGGTCAGTCCATTTGCCGATACCGGTTTCCATGTCGGGCGTGATGTTGGGTGGATAGAGTGTGCCGATGGGGGTCTTGAGGGGTGCGCCACCGCTTGGCAAATTGGCATCGAGGCCGGCTGCGTCCGGATTTGGCTTGTGGCAAGATCTGCAGCCGCCCGCATTGTAGAGAATTTCACCATTGGCAACGCTGGGTGCATGGGTCGGTAAATCCGATTGCGACAGGGGACGCGGTGCGCTGGCCACCCAGAACACGACAAGGCCCAGCACTGCGAGCAGTGCCAGGCCTTGCAAATTGCGTTTTGAAAATAGTCTCAGGCTATTATCCCTTCGGGCGACGATACTTTTCGTGGCAATC
Organism: Rhodobiaceae bacterium; assembly: GCA_031371945.1. GTDB lineage: Bacteria > Pseudomonadota > Alphaproteobacteria > Rhizobiales > Aestuariivirgaceae > Aestuariivirga. The sequence goes on along the minus strand of JANMKJ010000526.1, from coordinate 517 downwards.
CTTACAGGCTGCACCGAGTGCTGGGAAGGCCGCCTTGAAACTGGCTTCATCGGTGCTGGCGGCAACGGCGTCGCGGGCCTTCACGAGCGCTCCATAGGCTTCACCGAAGCCTTTGGCATCGGTCCAGGCTTCTGGCTTGGCAAAGGTTTCGACAGTCTCGCCTTTCTGGCTGTCTGCATCCCAGGCCTTGGCTGCCATGGCGGCAGCTTCGGCTGCCAGCATGGCATCGATATTGGCTTTGACAACAGCTGCATCATAGGGCGCTTCACCTTTTATAATGCCAACGTTGGCCAGCGATTTCAACCCCCGCGAGATTTCACCGAGCACGGTGGCGCGGTTCTCCTCGCTGCCCGACGAGCCGCTCATCAGCTGCATGTAGTCGACGACGATCAGCCCCAGCTTGCCGCACTGCCGGGCTTGGCGCCGGGCGCGGGCGCGCAACTCGCTCGGCGTCAGCGCCGGGCTCTCGTCGATGAAGAGGCTGGCTTTGCCGAGCTTGTCGACGGCTTCCGACAGC
>JANMKJ010000515.1:0-5731 GCA_031371945.1 Rhodobiaceae bacterium | reverse complement strand
TCGAAGGCTCCGTCGGAGAAATTGTCAACAATCTGTGGCAGTCTGGAATAATTGAATTTGTCGATGCCCATGACCGGGCAATTTTCTATGGCACCGACGGGAACGACAGCCTCGTTGCCGACACGACGCTGTTTTCGAAGGCGCCGTTGCTTGCATCATATGCCGAAAATGGCGTGGTTCTGGTGGGTGGTGCAGGAAACGACACCCTCACGGGAACCGTATCTGATGATCATCTCCTCGGCGGAAAGGACAATGATGTGCTGCTGGGTGATAGCGGCAACGACGAGCTCGTCGGCGGGGAGAGTAACGACTCGCTGGTGGGCGGTGACGGTGCGGATACCCTGCGCGGCGGCGATGGTGACGACACCCTGGTGCTGGGAAACCTCAATGGTGTGAATGGTGAAGCTACCTCCGACCCTGAGATCATCGACGGCGGTGCGGGCAATGACAACTTCGTGGTCACAGGTCCGGTGGGCGGTACAGTCACGCTGGGCAAGGGCGAGGCTGGAGACCACCTCTTCGTTCATGCCAGCCTGTTGGGCTGGGCCGCGGGCGAGACAGATAATTTTGGACTGTTTCGTCTGTTGGGTGGCGTGTATTCGGCAGCTCCACGGCTTGAAGAAACCGTCACCCGGGAAATCAGTCTCGATTCCAATCTGTTTGTTGACGGCAATGGCCATGCCTACCGGGCCTACTACTATGCCGACTGGTTCGACGAAACGCGCATCGAAGAGGGCCGCGTCATCGCAGGCGGTGGCTATACCAGCGAGGCCGACGATGTTCTGGTGTCAGGCCCCGCCGTGGAATACCGACTCTACGCTGCGGAAAGTCGCCTGGAAATCAGGATCTATGGGGAATCGAGCCTCGAAGAGACAACTGCACCCATCCTCCAAACAATCGTCATCAGCGATTTTGCCGTGGGCGACTATGGCATTCATCTGCCACCGGTCTTCCTGCCCTTCGGCAGCTTGGCCGTTGGTGACGTTTTGATAGACGACGCAGATTATCTTGCAGCGTTCGATCCGGATGTCATTGTGGCCCATAATGATGCCGTGCATGGCATTCTGGACACGGCTTTTGACCTCAGCCTCGGTGCGGACGGTGTGCTCCGTGCAACAGAACCTGTCATGCCTGAGAATTTCTTTGCGCCTGAAAATAGCGACAGCTTCGTATTCGACGGCTTGTTCAGCGAAGCCAGCGCAATGGGCTCCCACGGCGAAATGCTGCCGCCGGTTCTGCCGGAGCCAGCACTTGCAGTCAGTCTCGCGGTTGTCGACGACCATAGCTTCGATTTTTCAGGATTTGCCCCCATCCAGCCCCACGCGGATGAGTTTGTGTTTGTGTAAAAGGGCAACGTGGGAGTTTGCCCCTGTCAGGGCTTCTCCCACCTGCCGCTTTTTTCCGAGCGGAAGAAAGCGTCGATGATTTTCATGTTCTGGATGGCGTCTTCAACGCCCCAGCGGGATTTTTCCTTCTTGCGGATGACGCGGCCAAAGGCCTCCGCCTGCAGCTGGTATTGGTCGCTCACCGGAAGATCAAACCACTGCCCTTCGTTCATCTCCATGCCTTGCACGAAATAGCGGTTGGGGGCATTGGGCGGCGCATTGAACGGGATCTCAACTTCAATGCGGCCCTTGGTGCCACCAATGTTGACGCGCTGGTAGGGCGCCATCTGGGTTGAAATGGCAAAGGTGAGCTGGCGGCCATCACCAAAGTCGGCAATGCCGCTGGCGGTGCGGTCGGTCTTGAATTTGGGATCGCGGTCAAAGGTTGCGATCACGCGCAGCGGCTCACAGCCAAACATGAAACGTGAAACCGTGATTGGATAGCAGCCGATGTCGTAGAGGCCGCCACCGCCGATATCAGCCATGTTGCGCACATTCTTGGGGTCGCGGTTGAAATAGGTGAAAAACACCTGGATGGCGCGAAGCTCGCCAATGGTGCCCTTCTTGGCAGCGGCCTTGGCAGCGATCCACTGCGAGCTGTGGCGCACCATGAAGGCTTCCGCCACATGAATGCCCTTGGGCACCTTGCGCAGTTGCGTTGCTTCCCGGGCTGTAATGGCAATCGGCTTCTCGCACAGCACATGCTTTCCAGCCTTCGCGGCTGCCAGGGTGAGCGGCACGTGCAAATGGTTGGGCAGGGGATTATAGACGGCCTCGATTTCCGGGTCGGCCAGCATCTCCTCGTAGGAGCCGTAGGCCTTGGCAATGCCCAGCTTTGCGGCGGCCGCCTTGGCGGTTTTGAGGCTGCGCGACGAAATGGCGACAATGTCGATATCGACACTTTTCATCATGCCGGGGATGACCTTTTCCATGCCGATATTGGCAGTGGAGATAATGCCCCATTTCACTGGCTTCATGGCGTTCCTCTTTGTTTTTTCAGTTAACTATAGGCAGCTTGGCCCGATAAGTACATCAAATGTCGCTTTTGGGCGGTGTTTTCGCAAGACTTATCTTGACGAGCAATAGGTGTTTCGCGCTAGTCTCAAGCCATCGTCCGCACATTTTCAAACAACACTGGCGGATCATTAAGGGAGAAGACAATGACGACATTTGTAACCAGGTTTTTGAGCGCCGTAACGCTTGGTGCCGGGCTTTTCGTGGGCGCCACCTCGACCATGGCCGCCGACGCCGCATCGTGCCAGAAGGTGCGGCTCTCGGATGTGGGCTGGACCGATATCACCGCCATAACAGCCATGGCGTCCGCCATCCTCGAACCCATGGGCTACCAGGGCGAAATCCTGCAGCTGGCCGTGCCCGTAACCTATGCCTCGATGAAGAGCAAGGATATCGACGTGTTCCTCGGCAACTGGATGCCGTCCATGGAAAACGACATCAAGGCCTACCGTGAAGATGGTTCGGTTGAAACCCTGGGTGCCAATCTCGAAGGTGCCAAGTACACGCTCGCCGTAACCCAGAGCGCCTATGATGCAGGCCTCAAGGACTTTGCCGACATTGCAAAGTTCAAGGACAAGCTCGGTGGAAAGATCTATGGCATTGAACCCGGAAACGACGGCAACCGCCTCGTTCTCGAAGTCATCAAGGATCCAAAGTTCGGCCTGGATGGTTTTGAACTGGTTGAAAGCTCTGAAGCTGGCATGTTGGCCCAGGTTGCCAAGTCCACGTCCGCCAATGAAGATGTGGTGTTCCTCGGCTGGGCTCCGCACCCGATGAATGCCAATTTCAAAATGCAGTATCTGACCGGTGGCGATGCCCTGTTTGGTCCGAACTTTGGCGGTGCCACGGTTTACACCAACGTGCGCAAAGGCTACGTGGCGGAGTGCCCCAATGTTGGCAAGTTCATAAGCCAGCTCAAGTTCAGCATGGAAATGGAAAACCTGGTGATGGGCGAAATCCTCGACAAGGGTGCAGATCCGAAGGCCGCCGCCCTTGCCTGGGTCAAGGCCAACCCTGACGCATTGACCGCATGGCTCGATGGCGTGACCACGTTTGATGGTTCAGGCCCGGCAATTGATGCCGTCAAGAAGGGCCTTGGCCTCTAAGCGACACTTTAAGGGCGGACCGGCAGACAAAAAATGCGACCGGTCCGCTTTCCTGATGTGAGACGTTAAGCTGGGTGGGGACTTTGCAAAATGGAACAGATCGTTAGTTTTCTGACTGGCAACAAAATTCCAGTCGGCGCCTGGGGCAAGCAGTTCTTCACCTTCCTCACCACGAATTTTGAGTGGTTTTTCGATTCAATCGCCCGCGGGCTCACCCTTGTTCTTGAAAGCCTGGTGGCCGTTCTCCTGTGGTTTCCCCCGCTGGTGCTGGTGATTGCCATCGCACTCCTCGCCTATTACCTGCAAAAGTCCTGGAAGCTCGCCGTCGTGGCCGCCCTTGGCCTGTTGTTCATCATCAACCAGGGCCTGTGGAAGGAAACCGTCGAAACCATCGTGCTGGTCGTGGCAGCCACGTCGGCATCCATGGCCATTGGTGTTCCCATCGGCATCTGGGCCGCCCATAACGAGCGGCTTTACCAGTATCTGCATCCCGTTCTCGATCTCATGCAGACCATGCCGACATTTGTGTACCTCATCCCTGTGTTGATCCTGTTTGGCCTCGGCGTTGCCCCGGGCCTGATCGTGACGGTGATCTTTGCCGCTCCCGCCCCCATCAGGCTCACGCACCTCGGCATCACCTCCGTGCCCAAGGCCCTGATTGAAGCGGGCGAAGCGTTCGGCGCCACCAAGCGCCAACTGCTGTGGAAGGTGGAGTTGCCATCGGCGTTGCCAACCATCATGGCGGGCCTCACCCAATGCATCATGCTGTCGCTGTCCATGGTGGTGATTGCCGCCCTCATCGGTGCCTCGGGTCTTGGCAAGCCGGTGGTGCGCGGCCTCAACTCGCTCAACATTCCGTTAGGCATTGAAGCTGGCCTTGCCATTGTCATTCTGGCCATCATCCTCGACCGCATGTGCCGGGTATCAACGGGAGCAAAGTCATGAAGGCCGCCGTTGAGTTCAAGAACGTTGACATCATCTTCGGCAAGGACCCGCGCGCCGCACTCGCCATGCTGGATGCCGGTGCCGCCCGTTCTGAGATATTGGAAAAAACCGGTTCAGTCTTGGGCTGTGCTGGCGCCAGCCTCACCGTCAACGAGGGCGAGATCAGCGTTCTCATGGGTCTTTCCGGTTCTGGCAAGTCTACACTTCTGCGCGCCGTGAATGGTCTCAACAAGGTGGTTCGTGGCAACGTCATGGTACGCGACGGCAACAAGATGGTGGATGTGGTCACCTGTGACGAGGCCACCCTGCGCCACGTGCGCCAGGGCCAGGTCGCCATGGTGTTCCAGCAGTTTGCCCTGCTGCCATGGCGCACCGTCGCTGAAAACGTTGGTTTTGGGCTGGAGCTTGCCGGCATTCCCGATGCCGAACGCAAGGAAAAAGTTGACCGCCAGCTGAAACTCGTAGGCCTTGACCAGTGGGCCCATAAATTCGCCCATGAGCTTTCAGGCGGCATGCAGCAGCGCGTGGGGCTGGCCCGCGCCTTTGCCACCGAAGCGCCAATCCTGCTGATGGACGAACCCTTCTCGGCACTCGATCCCCTCATTCGCACCAAACTGCAGGACGAACTGCTGCAACTGCAGAAAACCCTAAAGAAAACCATCATTTTCGTGAGCCACGATCTCGAGGAGGCCCTTAAGATAGGCAACCACATTTCCATCATGGAAGGGGGCCGCATTGTGCAAACCGGGCGGCCGGAAGATATCGTGCTGCGCCCCGCCAATGACTACGTACGCGAATTCATTGCCAACGTGAACCCTCTGAGCGTGCTTACAGCCTGGAACGTGATGCGCGCCAAGCACGAGCTTGAGGCAGCTGGCCGTGGCTGGACCTGGCTGGACCGCCGCCGCACCACCCGTTTCAAATTGGACAAGGCCGGAAAGGTTGCAGCCGTTGAAAGGAACGGTGCCGTGGCGACCTGGGTGTCCTGCGTCGAGGCGGAAAAGGAACTCGGCAAAAAGGACCATCCGGTATTCTGGGCAACGCCGGGCACCTCGCTCAAGACCGTCATGCTGGCCATGCACCGGGCCGATACGGCACCCGTTGCCCTGTTCAACGACGACAATACTTTCGCCGGAGCCATTGGCGTGCGCGATGTCCTGCAGGCCGTATTGCGCCGGGCGAACTAAGGCTCAGCTATTTGATCGGGGTCAGGGTTTCCGTGCCAGCACCACCATTGCCAGCAATGGTCCATAGGCCGTTGAGAGTGCCGTCTGGCGCCAC
>JANMKJ010000503.1:0-2402 GCA_031371945.1 Rhodobiaceae bacterium | reverse complement strand
TGACAGCTTGGCTGGCGATGATCGTCGCCATTGTTGCGAGCATAACCGTGGGGACTACCGCCCAGTCCGGCATCATCAGGAAAAATGGGTTGTCAATGGTTTCGGGCTTGGCCAACAGCAGGGCACCTTGCCCCAGGTAGTTGATAACGAGTGCAGGAAATACAACAATGATCCATGCCAATTGAATGGGACGTTTGCCAAAGTGTCCAAGATCGGCATAGAGAGCTTCAGCACCGGTGACAGCAAGGAAAACGGCGCCCAGGGTAACAAGGCCTATGACGCCGTGGGAACCTAGAAAGGCCACGGCATAGACGGGATTGAACGCATGGAGAACTGTCGGATCGTCGCTGATGTGAGCGAGCCCGGCGAGTGCAATGACTGAAAACCACACCAGCGTGATGGGGCCGAACCATGCGGCTACGCTTGCCGTGCCGCGCGCCTGCACGGCAAACAGGCCGATAATGATGGCAAGCGTGATTGGCAGCACGTAGGGCTCAAATGCTGGCGTTATGATTTTTAATCCTTCAACCGCTGACAGTACAGAAATTGCCGGTGTTATCATTGCGTCCCCATAGAACAGGGCCGCACCTATCATGGCAAAAACGGGGATAAGGACAAGGTTGTTGCCCATGACGCGTTGCGACAGGGCCATGAGCGAAAGCGTGCCGCCTTCACCTTTATTGTCGGCATTCAGCAGGACGGCCACATACTTGACCGTAACCACCAGGACGAGCGCCCAGATGACGAGAGACAGGACGCCAAGAATAACAGGTTCGGTGATAGGGCCGGTCTTGCCAGTGGCTGCGAGTACAGCCTCGCGAATTGCATAAAGGGGGCTGGTTCCGATATCGCCGTAAACAACCCCGATAGACCCCAGGGCAAGGATCCAGAAACTTGGCGGCTTGTGGCCGCTAACGTGATTTGCGCGATCGTCTGATGCCTCGGTCGCTTGTTCGGCTTTAATGGCCATTTTCATCTCCATTTACCATGCTGCATTGCAACATGGGCAGCGTGGCTTACTCCCTTTCGCCACACCCGCGCAAGCAATGTTGGCATGAAGGGCATGTAATTTTGGAAATGACGGTACGATCGACGTATCAACTGATAGCTAAGACCACCCGGCCGGTGATCGCGCCTTTTTTCATCCGGGTGAATATCTCGGTGATATTTTCAATAGGTTGCGTTTCAATATCAGCCTTGACGAGACCTTGTGATGCAAAGGCTACGGCTTCGTTCAAATCCTGCCGCGTGCCTACATTGGAGCCCCGGATTGAATACTCGCCACTGACGATGCTGGAAATGGAGAGGCGAATTTGATCAGCGTCTCCTCCCGGAAGGCCGATGAAACTCACGGCTCCGGCAGGTCGCAGCATGGTTATCGATTGTTCAAAAGCGCGCGGGGAGACTGCCGTAACGACGGCACCATGGGTGCCGCCGGAGGTTTGCTGCTTTACAGCAGCGCCTACGTCGCCCAGCCTTGCATCGATGACGACTTCGGCACCGAGGCGCTTTGCGTGGGCCAGTTTTTCATCAGAAACATCGATGGCCGCGACGCGTAGTCCCATGGCCTTGCCATATTGTATGGCAATGTGTCCCAGTCCTCCGATACCAATAACGGCCAGCCATTGTCCGGGTTTTGCACCGGTACGTTTTATGCCGCGATAGGTGGTGACACCGGCGCAAAGAATTGGTGCAATGGCGTACATGTCGACGTGGTCTGGAAGGTGACCACAAAACGCTGAAGGTGCCACCATGTATTCGGCGTAGCCACCGGGCTTGCTGTAACCCGTCGCTTCGGTTCGCAGGCAAATTGTTTCCATGCCTTGTAGGCAATATTCGCAGGTGCCGCAGGACCAAAACATCCATGGCACGCCAATGCGATCACCGACTGCGAAACCTTCTGCCCCAACACCCAGGGTTTCCACGTGACCGGTCACTTCGTGGCCGGGGATGAGTGGCAGCGTTGGCTGAGGGGTCCAGTCGCCCTCGACAGCATGCAGGTCGCTATGGCACACGCCACAGGCCTTGACCTTGATAAGAACCTCTCCAGGACCGGGCACTGGCTTTGGCACGGATTCAATTTTTAGTCCGCCACCGATTGTATGCAATACGGCAGCTTTCATGGTGTTCGTCATCTTCACTTCCTATTGGGCGGCAAAGCTGTTGGGGCTGGCCATGGCCCACGCTTTTTGCATGGGAACCGGCGCTTTGTCACCCAGCAATTCACCGGGCTCCATGCAGTGGTACAGTTCTTCGAAACTGATCGACCTGTCGGGGGCGGCGCGCTGCATGAAGTGGGTGGGACGCAGGTCATCCGGGTGGGTCAAGCCCGCTGCGGCAATCAGTTCAGTAAGTGCCTTAATGGTTTCGCGGTGGAAACTTGCAACCCGTTCGGCCTTGTC
>JANMKJ010000446.1:0-6728 GCA_031371945.1 Rhodobiaceae bacterium | reverse complement strand
CGCCAGTTGGCCGTAACATTTACCGCCATGACATCCTCGAATGTCTTGGGATCAACATGTCCGAGGGGTGAAAGCTTGCCAAGAATGCCAGCGTTGCCGATGAGGATATCCAGCTTTTTCCACCGCTCGAATATTGCTGCCCCGAGACGGTCAATCGCTGCGAAATCCTTGATGTCGGCGGGAACCAATGTGGCGCTGCCACCGAGGCCCTTGATCTCATCATCCAGTTCTTCAAGTCCGCCTTGCGTGCGGGCCGTGGCAATTATGTGGGCACCTTCGCGTGCCAGCGCCAGGGAAATGGCCCGGCCAAGACCGCGCGACGCACCGGTGACGACCGCGACCCGGTTTTCAAGTAGCCCAGCCACCGGCGTTAGCCAGCTTCAGCGAGGAGCGAAAGTTGCTGCTTGGCGGATTCGCCTATCATGTCCGTGAGGTGAGTGGGATAGTCACCCGTAAAGCAATGGTCGGTAAATTGCGGCCGATGTGGATCACGGCCCGCATAGCCCACCGACTTGTAAACGCCGTCAACCGAAATGAAAGACAATGAAGTGACACCAATGAACTCGCGCATTTCTTCCAGCGTGTGGGTGGCGGCCAGCAGGGCCTTCTGCTCCGGCGTGTCGATGCCATAAAAATCCGGATACTTGATGGGAGGGCTGGAAATTCGCATATGGACTTCACGTGCGCCTGCCTCATACATCATGCGGACGATCTTGACCGATGTGGTCCCCCTTACGATAGAGTCATCAAGCAGCACCACGCGCTTTCCAGCCACAACCGAGCGGTTGGCATTGTGCTTGAGCTTCACGCCTAGTGACCTGATTGTCTGGGTGGGCTCAATAAACGTGCGGCCCACATAGTGGTTGCGGATAATACCCAATTCAAAAGGAATGCCGGTTTGCTGCGAATAACCAATGGCAGCCGGAACGCCTGAGTCAGGGATGGGAACCACCACGTCTGCATCGACAGGGGCTTCCAATGCCAATTGCTTGCCGAGTGCCTTGCGCACATCATAAACCGAACGGCCCCCGAGAATTGAATCAGGCCGCGAGAAATAGATGTACTCAAATATGCAAGGCCTGGCCTGCTGCTTTGGAAATGGGTGCAACGATTCAATGCCGGTATCTGAAATGACAACAACTTCGCCATTCTCAACTTCGCGCACGAACTTGGCGCCAATGATATCAAGTGCACAGGTTTCCGAACACAGGATATAGGCTCCGTTCAATTCGCCAATGATCAGCGGCCGAATTCCCAGGGGATCCCTGGCACCGATGAGCTTCTTGTTGGTCAGCGCCACGAGCGCATAGGCACCTTCAAGGCTGCGCAGGGCGTCGATGTAGCGTTCAATGATGCGGCTCTTCTTGGAGCGGGAAACGAGATGCAGGATCACTTCCGTGTCAGACGTGGACTGGCAAATGGCACCGTTGCTGATGAGTTCACGCCGCAAGGTCAGGCCATTGGTGATATTGCCGTTATGGGCAACGGCAAGGCCGCCGGCGGAAAGTTCCGCAAACAGCGGCTGCACGTTGTGCAGGATTGTTTCACCCGTGGTAGAATAGCGAACATGGCCCAGAGCTGTCTTGCCCTGCAGGCGGTTGATGATCTTTTCACTGGAAAAGTGATCGCCAACCAATCCCATCCGGCGTTCCGCGTGGAAGCGCTCGCCATCAAAGGCAACGATGCCGGCTGCTTCCTGGCCGCGATGCTGAAGGGCGTGAAGGCCAAGAGCTGTAAGGGCGGCGGCATCGGGATGGCCATAAATGCCAAACACCCCGCACTCCTCTCGAAGACGGTCACCTTCCGTGTCAAAATCAATGTTCATGGCGTTGTTGTACTCTGGCCGAATGTGGGTTGGGCTGCAGCGTTTCCAGTGCCCTCGATCAGGTTATCAAGACCTTGGGTTTCGGTGGATTGGTAGCCGGGTTGGGTTTTCGCGCCATCGGCAGCAGTATCACCCGGCTTTACCACCGTATTGTCCGGGTTTTTCATCAGGGCCGTATTTGAAAGCGTCTCGGCGATATCCGGCGGCATGAAATCCAGCAGGGTTTCACCCACATATTTGATGGCGGGCAGGCTCTTGGCATTGCGCACCCATTCTTCCTGCTTGTCGAAGGGCAGAAGCCAGCCATAGAACAGATAGGCAATCGCAACGAGCACGAACCCACGGCCTAGCCCATAAAGAAATCCGAGCGTGCGATCAAACGCACCGACGGATGAATCGACCACCGCATCCGAGATTTTCACGCTGATGAGTGAAATGATGATGAGGACAATGAGAAAGGCTATGGCTCCCACCGCAATTTGCGCCAGTATGGGTTTGTCAACATAGGGCAGAACCAGGTCAATCAAGGACTGTTGCTTAATGGCAAAATAGGCAGCAAGTGCCGAACCTCCCCAGGCCACCAGTGAAAGCACTTCACGGGTAAAGCCGCGCATCAGGGCCAGCAGGCCGGAAATGAGCATGATGCCGATTAAAATGAGGTCAAGCAGTTGGAAGGGCATATAAAATTCCCGAAGCCGTTGGATAAGCCACCTTATAGGCAGCTTTTGCAAACTGTTCTAGACGATTCGTCGTGTACCCTTGTCCTGTGAAGCAGTCCACGCCACGAGATCAGAGATGGTTTCTATTTGCTTCACCTTCAAGCCCTTGAAACTTGGCGGTTCTGCAACCGAAGCTATCACGGCGTCCTTGAGCCCCAGTTTTTGCGCTTCTTTAAGGCGGGCTTCGGTTTGGCCAACGGGGCGAATGGCGCCAGAAAGTGCAACTTCGCCGAATATTGCCGTACCATGGGGAATAATGGTTCCGGTGAGAGACGATAGCAGTGCTGCCGCCACGGCTAGGTCTGCGGCAGGTTCACGCACCTTCAAGCCACCGGCCACATTAAGGTAAACATCATTGGGCCCGATGGCGACCCCGGCCCGGGCCTCGAGCACCGCCAAAATCATGGCAAGGCGGTTGGTATCCCAACCCACCACGGTTCGCCGCGGCGTTCCCAGGGGCGAGGGTGAAACCAGCGCCTGCACTTCAATGAGCAGGGGGCGGGTTCCCTCGATTCCAGCAAAAACCGCCGTACCCGGGGTTGGGCTGACACTTGAACCCATGAACAACTTTGAAGGATTGCTCACCTCTTTCAAGCCGCCATCAAACATTTCAAAGACGCCGATTTCATCGGTTGGACCGAAACGATTTTTAACGGCCCGCAAGATGCGGTACTGGTGACCCCGGTCTCCCTCAAAATAAAGCACCGTGTCGACCATGTGCTCGATGACCTTTGGCCCGGCAATTTGCCCATCTTTAGTGACATGACCCACCAAAAGCACGGCAGTGCCCTTCTGCTTGGCAAAACGCACCAGGGCCTCGGAGCCCGCCTTGAGCTGAGAAACTGTGCCCGGCGCAGATTCGATCACCGGTGACCACAGGGTTTGAATTGAATCGATGACGGCAATGGCCGGTGGCGCCCCTTCGCTCAACGTGGCGAGAATATCGGATACATTTGTTTCCGTGGCTAACAAAACGTTAGAGTCGTCGAGTCCTAGCCGTTGCGCCCGCAACCGCACCTGGGCAATGGATTCTTCCCCTGAAATGTAAATAACCCGCTCGCCTTTGCGCGCCAACGAAGCCAGGCCTTGCAACAGTAGAGTGGATTTGCCGATGCCGGGATCACCGCCGATCAGCACGCCGGACCCCGGCACAAAACCGCCGCCAGCCACCCGGTCCAGCTCGGCAATGCCGGTCTGGATGCGCGGGGGCGCTGGCGTTTCACCGCGCAATCCCACCAGGCGAGACGCCTTGCCCTTGGGCAGATTGGCTCCCTTCGCACCCGAAACCGGCGCTTCACCCTTTTCCTCAACAATCGAGTTCCATTCCCCGCAATTGTCACAGCGCCCGGACCATTTAGAGGTTGACGATCCGCAGGACTGACACACAAAAGTAGAGAATGATTTGGCCATTCCCCATGTAATACAGAACAATTAGGGAACGCAATACAAATTGCTGGGGGTTAACTTTTAACTTTCGTTAGGAGGCTTGTGTTACCCATGGGTTGTTGGCGAAAGTTGTGAGGGACCAGTTGGTGGATGATCTGATCGATACCGGTGTTGTTGCAGAACTTAAATCCATTGGCGGCAATGGTGCCCTGTTTAACCGCGTAACTGCCCTTTTCATGAAAAACGTGCCTCTGGCACTCAGCGAACTCAAGGAACTTGCCAGCCAGAAGGATGTGGCAGGCCTTGCCGATTCCGTTCACGCCCTTAAATCCATGTGCGCCAGCCTTGGTGCCAAGAAAGCGGCAAACACCTGTAATGAGTTGGAACTTCTGGCCCGCACTGGCAAGGATTTCAACGCCCCCGAAATGGTCGGCGTGATCGTCAACCAGGCCCACGCCTCAATGGAACGCCTGCGCGCCATCGCACAAACCTGAAGTTTTCTTGCCAATGCGCGCTTGATTTGAATCTCACCGCTCAAATGTAACCCTGCCATCACAAATCGTCAGCCGCGGTTTCAGCTTTGAGATCTCGGCCGCAGCCGTGGCTTCGATATCACCGTCCAGCATCACCACATCGGCCAGCATGCCGGGCATGAGCTTGCCTTTCTTGTGTTCGGTAAATTCCGTGTAGGCACCGGCGGCAGTGAAGCCGTCGAGGGCATCCAGCAGTGACTGGGCTTGCGGGCGGGATGCGGGCGATAGTGGCACCGCCGTCATGGCCGATTGCACACCGAGCAGGGGATCAAGGGGTGACACGGGCCAGTCCGACGAGAATGCAATCGTGGCACCGGTTTCACGTAAAGTTTGCCAGGCGTAGGATTGCGGCAGCTTGTCACCAACGCGGGTGAGGCAGGGCTCCAGCGGATTGCCGGGAACACCGAGGCCCACGATGGGCTGCAGCGATGCGATCACGCCGAGCTGTTTGAGGCGGGGGATGTCAGCCTTGTCGATGACTTCGATATGCTCGATGCGGTGGCGGCTGTCGCGCACCCCATTGGCTTTCCGGGCTGCTTCATAACCATCCAGCGTGCGGCGCACGCCGCCGTCGCCAATGGCATGCACGCTGATTTGCAGGCCGTGTTTGTCCGCCCTGGTGGCCACCTCGTCGAACTGTTCCGCCGTAAAAAGCGGTGCCCCACGTTCGCCGGGAAAGCCGGGGTAATCATCCAGCATCAATGCCGTCATGGATTCCAGGACACCGTCCATGAAGATCTTGACGCGGCCCGAATGCAGCATGTCACCCTGATATTGCGCACGCATTTCAACCGCCTCATCGACGCGGGCCGTTTCGAAATAGTTCTTGTGATGGAAAGGAACCTCAACCCGGGCGATGAGCTCGCCTCGGTCCTGCAGGGCCTTGAGCAATTCGAGCTGATACCAGTTGCCATCCATGTTGTGGATTGAGGTGATGCCAAGCGACGCGCAATAGTCCAAACCCTGCTTCATGAACGTCTCGTCCATGGCGCGCTGGGCTGCCGTGGCGGGTGGCACCGGATCTTCGCCGGTTGTCAGCCCCAGCATTTCACGACCGCCGGTAGCGGTGAGCGCCAGGACCGGGGAATAGGCGGCGGGTTCGCGCAGTTCGCCAGCCGCTAAACCATCTTTTCCCATCACGATCTCGTTGCCGGGCGGCAAGTCACGTCCCTGCAGGATGCCCGCCTTTTCCAGCGCCTTGGTGTTGGCCCACATGGTGTGGTGGTCAAAGCAATAGAGCGCCATGGGCCGGTTTGGCATGATCTGGTCAAGGGCGGCGCGGGTTATGGAAACGCCGTCACCCAAAGAAACATGGGAGGCACCATAGGCAATGATGACGTCGTCATTGGGATGGGCTGCGGCAAACTCATGAATTGCTTGTGAAACGGCAGCCATCCCCTTGAGATTATTAATCATAAGGCAACTCAGCTCGACGCCGCCACCAAACAGGTGGATGTGGCTTTCGATGATTCCGGGCATCACCGTATTCGATTGGGCGTCAACCATCCGGGTGTGTTTTGCCTTGGTGGCCAGGATATCCCGATTTGAGCCCACAGCCAGAATCCTGTTGCCACTCAGGGCAATGGCCTCTCCCCGCATGGCGGATTTATTCATGGTCAGCAGGCGGGCATTGGTGATGATAAGGTCGGCAGATGGCATTTTGGCTCCTTTTTTTTACAAGTTGCCCTCTTGCAAATCATTCAGCAAGGCTCCAGATTGCATGGGTCGTTAACAATTGAGAGGAGGTGATCCAATGTCTAGTGAGTTCACAGTGTTATCCGCGAGACTGTCCCGGATCGTGAATTTGGCAGGGGTTACTGCCTAATCGATTTGGGTATCAGGTGCGGGTAATGACGCATCTCACGGAAGAGGCCGCTGGAAATGCGGCCTCTTTTTTTATGCCTTCAACACTTCCATCTTAATAGGCCCTTCGCCGCGGCCGTGGATGAATTGGTCGACGTACTCATTGCCACTGTAGTCGATGGTTTTGGCGGCACCCTGCCAGATGATTTCGCCCTTGTAGATCATAGCGATCTCGTCGGCGATCTTGCGGGCCGAGGCCATGTCGTGGGTGATGGAGATGGTGGTGGCTCCGAGCCTTTTCACGCAGTCCACGATCAAGCGGTTGATGATGTCCGCCATGATGGGATCAAGCCCGGTGGTGGGCTCATCAAAGAAAATGATCTCAGGATCAGCCGCAATGGCGCGGGCCAACCCCACGCGTTTTTGCATGCCGCCGGAAAGTTCGGCGGGGTAGAGCAGGCC
>JANMKJ010000435.1:0-5342 GCA_031371945.1 Rhodobiaceae bacterium | reverse complement strand
GCGTAAGTAAATCCTTAACCTTACTTTTTGACCGTAGCCTGCTATGGAATGCCATGGCTGGACTACCACCCGAACTGAATGAGGCAATCCGCAAGCTCGTTGACGGGAAGGGCGGGTATGCGGAAAAGCAACAACTATTGTCCAAACACTACCGCAGCGGTGGCCGTTCCGATGGCACTTTAGATCTCAACACCTATTTGGTGACGCGGATGCCCGCAACATTTGCGGCAGTTTCCGCCTGTTTGGCCCATTTGCCCAAGACATTTGCGCCGAAATCCCTGCTGGATGTGGGTTCGGGACCCGGCACGGCAAGCTGGGCGGCGGTCAAGGCATATCCCGAAATTGCAAGTGTCGTATTTCTGGACAACAATGCTGAGTTCCTGAACCTGGCCAAAGGACTGGCGGAGCAAAGCAGCCATCCTGCATTAACCATGGCAACGCCATTAGTGGGTGATATGCGAAAACTCGGTGATGACCTAAAAGCCGATCTGGTTATCGCGGCCTATGCCTTCGCCGAAATACCCCAGGAAACAGCTGGTACATTTGCCCAGGCACTCTGGTCGGTGTGCAATGAGACGCTCGTCCTGATTGAACCCGGAACTCCGCATGGCTTTACCCGAATTGCCCAAGCGAGAAGGGCGCTCATAGCCGTCGGTGCTCAAGTAGTCGCTCCCTGTACGCATGCAGAGGAATGCCCGGTCGCGTTACCCGATTGGTGCCATTTCAGCGTGCGTTTGCCACGAAGCCGGGAGCACCTTCACGCCAAAAGCGCCAGCGTTCCGTTCGAAGACGAAAAATACAGCTTCATCATTGCGTCGCATGTTGCTTCCCGGACATCTCAGGCACGAATTTTGGCCCCGCCGGTGAAGGCAAAACCCAATACGACGTTCAAGCTATGCTCGCAACAGGGCCTCACCACAGAAAGCATTGCGACACGAAACAAGGCGGAATACAAACGCGTGAGGAAGCTTGGCTGGGGTGATCTGTTCTAACGCTGCAGTTTCCAGCGGTTTAATTCTAAAAAGGAGCCTAACATGACCAGACACCTCATTTCTTCCGGCTCCAAATTTGAAACCGAGATGGCCTATTCGCGGGCAGTGGTGGAAGGCGACTGGATTTTTGTGTCGGGGTCAACAGGCTTCAACTATGCAACCATGGAAATATCAGATGATGTTGCCATACAGGCAGAGCAGACCTTTCTCAATATCAAGGCGGCCATGGAAAAGGGCGGATTTGGCTTGCAGGACATTGCGCGCGTCCACTACATTTTACCGACGGCGGCCGAGTTTCAGGCCTGTTGGCCAGTGCTTAAAAAATACCTGGGCGAAGTTCGTCCCGCTGCCACCATGTTCGTGGCAGACCTGCTCGATCCGCGCATGAAAATCGAAATTGAGGTGACGGGCAAAAAGACCACGGCCTAGCTTGACATGGGGGGAGGGCTACTCTATCCACCGCGTGATTGAATTGCGGAAGTAGCTCAGTTGGTTAGAGCGCCGCCCTGTCACGGCGGAGGTCGCGGGTTCGAGCCCCGTCTTTCGCGCCATTCAATTGATTTTTAAAGTGGGCCGCCCTGAAAGCGGCCCTTTTGCTTTATTCACCTAGAACTTCGGCAGCTGCGGTAAGTACGCCAACATCAGGATTAGCTGCGCAGTATTTGCCAATGTCTTCGCCGCTTGATTCCATGGCGCTCAAATCCATGGTGGTTTTGTCATTCTTGCCCCCCATGTAGCCCAAAAGCCAGGAGAACAGGAATGTGCCGTCAGATTCTGACATTGTAGCAAGTTCTGAGCATTTTACTGTAGCAAGATCAATCACTTCAGCCTTTGCGCTGGTGTAGTTGGCCGCCAATAGCAATGCACCTGCAAAGATTTGTTTTTTCATTTTGGTTGGTTCCCACCCGCTGATGTTGGCCCCCAGGCATGTGAAATGACTGAGCGTTTTTGACTGATTTGGCTGGGGGCCGGGTTTCAGGCATGGATCACACCAAATACCGGGGCGTGAAACTATGCCGCAACGGCTGATGGGGAGTGTGAAAAGCTTGCGATGCAGCGCGTGCTGCGCTACCACACGACTGATATTGCTTCGGCCCGGGGCATCGAAAATTGGGGTAACATGACGGACCTGTTGAAAGATTATTTGCCGATTGTCATCTTCATGGCCGTGGCTGCAGGACTTGGCCTCGCGCTCATGATTGCACCCATTTTGATAGCTGTTCGCAATCCCGATCCTGAAAAACTTTCGGCCTATGAATGCGGTTTTAATGCCTTCGACGATGCCCGCATGAAGTTCGATGTGCGATTTTATCTGGTGTCGATCCTCTTCATCATCTTCGATCTTGAAGTGGCGTTCCTCTTCCCCTGGGCTGTTAGCCTCAAGGAAATCGGCGTACTCGGATTCTGGTCCATGATGGTGTTCCTGGCCGTTTTGACCATTGGGTTTGTCTATGAATGGCGCAAAGGAGCACTCGAATGGGATTGATCGAGACTGCCACCCCGGAACAGCGCGAATATTTTACAGACATCAATGCAGAACTGGCTGACAAAGGCTTCCTGGTCACCTCGACCGATGATCTCATAAATTGGGCCCGCACCGGTTCACTGATGTGGATGACATTCGGTCTTGCCTGTTGTGCTGTTGAAATGATGCACACGTCCATGCCGCGCTATGATGTGGAGCGTTTCGGCTTTGCCCCACGGGCTTCGCCGCGGCAGTCTGATGTCATGATCGTGGCGGGCACTCTCACCAACAAGATGGCGCCGGCATTGCGCAAGGTTTACGACCAAATGCCTGAACCGCGCTATGTCATATCGATGGGTTCGTGTGCCAACGGCGGTGGTTACTATCACTATTCCTATTCGGTCGTTCGTGGCTGTGACCGGATTGTTCCGGTGGATATCTATGTCCCGGGCTGCCCGCCAACAGCAGAGGCACTTCTTTACGGCATTCTGCAATTGCAGAAAAAAATCCGCCGTACTGGCACGATTGAGCGTTGACCATGGCAGACAATCTCTCCGCCCTTGGTGAACACATTTCAGCTAGCCTTGGATCTGTGATAACGGGGCATGCCATATCGTTCGGCGAACTCACCGTGCATACCAATGCCGGGGATATCAATACGGTTCTGAGTTTCCTGCGCGATGACCCGGACTGCCGGTTTGTGTGCTTTATTGATATCTGTGGCGCTGACTACCCCGCCCGGGAAAAACGCTTTGACGTCGTATACCATTTACTGTCTCCATATAAGAACCAACGCATTCGCGTAAAGGTTCAGGCTGATGAAGATACGCAAGTGCCATCGGCAATCCCGGTTTTTCCATCCGCCAATTGGTATGAGCGCGAAACGTTCGATCTCTATGGCGTTTTGTTCTCAGATCATCCGGATCTTCGTCGCATTCTGACGGATTATGGTTTCTCCGGTCACCCATTGCGTAAGGACTTTCCACTCACCGGCCACGTTGAAGTGCGTTACGATGATGAAGCCAAGCGCGTGGTTTATGAGCCCGTGAAGCTGGTTCAGGAATTTCGCTCTTTTGATTATCTTTCACCTTGGGAAGGCACAACCTATGTTTTGCCGGGTGATGAGAAGGCGAAGTCATGACTGAGGCAACTGTCAGGAACTTCTCCATCAACTTTGGGCCCCAGCATCCGGCAGCCCACGGCGTATTGCGCCTCGTCTTGGAGTTGGATGGTGAGGTTGTAACACGGGTAGATCCCCATATTGGCCTGCTGCATCGTGGCACCGAAAAGTTGATTGAATATAAGACTTATCTGCAGGCCGTTCCGTATTTCGACCGTCTCGACTATGTAGCACCCATGAACCAGGAGCACGCCTATGCACTGGCGGTTGAGAAGCTTCTCGGCATAACAGTTCCAAAGCGGGCCCAACTCATCCGCGTGCTGTATTCAGAAATCGGCCGCTTGCTGTCACATCTCCTGAACGTAACGACACAGGCTATGGACGTGGGCGCCCTGACACCCCCGCTATGGGGTTTTGAAGAGCGTGAAAAGCTCATGGTGTTCTACGAACGCGCCAGCGGTTCACGCATGCACGCCGCATACATTCGCCCCGGTGGGATACATCAAGACCTACCCCAAAGGCTTATTGACGATATTGCGCACTTCTGTGACACCCATCCTAAAGTGTTGGACGATATCGAAACGTTGCTGACCGGCAATCGCATTTTCAAACAGCGAAACGTGGACATTGGGATTGTGTCTCTCGAGGAATGCTTCAAGTGGGGCTTTTCCGGCGTCATGGTGCGTGGTTCCGGTGCAGCATGGGATTTGCGCAAATCGCAACCCTATGAATGCTATTCCGATATGGATTTTGACATTCCAATTGGCAAGAATGGTGACAACTACGATCGCTATCTCATACGTGTTCAGGAAATGCGCGAAAGCGTAAAGATCATGAAGCAATGCATCGCCATCCTGAACAGTCCTGGCGGCAAGGGTGCTATTTCCACTGCCGATGGCAAGGTGGTTCCACCCAAGCGCGATCAAATGAAGCGCTCAATGGAAGCTTTGATCCACCACTTCAAGCTTTATACTGAAGGCTACAAGGTCCCTGAAGGTGAGGTTTATGCCGCCGTGGAAGCGCCCAAGGGAGAGTTTGGCGTTTACCTGGTGAGTGACGGCAGCAACAAGCCTTACCGCTGCAAACTGCGGGCCCCGGGATTTGCGCACTTACAGGCAATGGATTTCATGTGCCGCGGTCACATGCTGGCGGATGTTTCCGCCGTACTTGGATCGCTTGATATTGTATTTGGTGAGGTTGATAGATGAGCGTCCGCCGTCTCGATCCCGTACAGCCCAGCTCATTCGCATTCACGGCGGAAAATTTGTCATGGGCGAAGAAGACCATTGGAAATTACCCTGCGGGAAAACAGGCCTCTGCCATTATTGCGTTGCTTTGGCGGGCTCAGGAACAAAACGCTGGCTGGTTGTCGAAGCCGGCAATGGAGTACGTGGGCCAGATGCTCGATATGGCCTTCATCCGCGTTTATGAAGTCGCCACGTTCTACACCATGTTTCAGCTTTCACCCGTGGGCAAGAGGGCCCACGTGCAGGTCTGTGGCACGACACCCTGTATGCTGCGTGGGTCGGAACACCTGATGACAGTTTGCAAAAGCAAGATTCATCCGGAGGCCCACCATCTTTCCGCTGATGGTAATTTCTCCTGGGAAGAAGTTGAATGCTTGGGCGCGTGCGTAAACGCTCCCATGATCCAAATCTGGAAAGATACTTACGAAGATTTGACGCCAGAAAACCTGGGCAAAATATTGGACGACCTGGCTGCCGGGAAGTCCGTAACGCCGGGCCCACAAAACGGCCGTCAGCTT
>JANMKJ010000353.1:0-3030 GCA_031371945.1 Rhodobiaceae bacterium | reverse complement strand
CGGCCCCCTGCCCCTACTTGCCGGGTCAGCTGGAACGCAAAGTATTCACTCATCTGGTGGGCCAAGATGCGCGTTCATTGAATACGCAGCTTTCCCGAGGTGGGTTCAGGCGCAGCCAGAACATAGCCTATAGGCCCGCCTGTGAGGGCTGCGGGGCGTGTATTTCAGTGCGGGTGCCCGTCAAGCAGTTTGACCTGAGCAAGTCGTTCCAGCGCGTTCTGGACCGCAACAGGGACCTTGAGGCCAAGCCCGTTCGAGCCAAGGCCACGACTGAGCATTACAGTGTTTTCCGCGATTACATTGACACCCGCCACGGCAGCGGCGGGATGGCTGAGATGAGTGTTCTGGACTTTGCGGCGATGGTGGACGAGACCTTTGTTGATAGCCACCTGATTGAGTATCGGCTCAATGGTGAAGAAGGTGAACCGGGGGAATTGATAGGTGCAGTGCTGGTCGACATGCTTGATGATGGACTGTCGCTCATCTACAGTTTTTATGAGCCCACCCTGGAACGCCGCAGTCTGGGTACCTTCATTATCCTCGACCAAATCCAACGGGCAAGGCGCATGGGTCTGGACTATGTTTACCTGGGATACTGGGTCAGCGGTTCACCAAAAATGTCTTATAAAGCTAGGTTTTTGCCTCAAGAGCGCCTGACAGCCGACGGCTGGGCATTATACAACCGATAATAGCTACTCCAGGCCTGTAGCATATACCATATTCGCGGGAAGTCCTTGGCAGCGCGGTTTCGCCCGCTTAGGTTGTCCTAATTAGTGCAATCCACCGTGGGAAATCGATGTCTGTATTTTGCATAAAAGATCCATTTGGCACGATGAAGATCGTTGCCAAGATTGCAGCCCAAATCGAGGAAATTGGCTGTTCAATCAGTGTCGAGACAGACATTGTGGAATTGAACACGGCGCGGCTGGCACTCCGGGGCGAACAGGTCTCGCCGTTTTTTGATCCTGAGGTTTCAGGCCTGACCGACGAGCGTTTCTTCTGGATGAAACTCACCGCCACGGATGGCTCAATTATCGGATTGCAGGCCTATCGATATGATTTTGTCGATTCCAGTCTAGCTGACTGGGGTCCAACGCTGACCATCGGCCTGGCCATGCGGCGTCAGGAAATCATGCTGCCGACACACGCTGCCCCGCCAAAAAGCAGCATCGCCGAGCGCATCAAGGGCCGACTTGTGTTTCATGGAGAGTTCTGGATTGCACCGCAAGTCCGCAACCGCAAACTGCTGGATTCGTTTTCACGACTGGGGATGATCCTGAGCTACCTCAAATGGGATCCGGACGCCATTTGGGCATTGAGCAGCAATCGCATGGCAACACATGGTCATCCCAACCGCATGGGTTACAGCTACATGGAACGTGGATTCCTGCGTTGGCAATGGGCGACCGACGGTATCGACCTGGTGGAATGGCTCAACATCGCAGAGCGGCATTCAATAGAACAAATGCTCAATGAAATGAGTTTCTAGCAGCCGACGAACTGTCGCTTACCTGGCATTAGATTAACTTGATGTCGACGTTGGAGATTTCGGCGACGACACTGACACGCATCATATTGCTTGCGGCCTTAGGCATCACTATTCGTTGGTACGGAACCCAATAGATCGTATTGTTGGGAAAGCGCATGGCAGCAAGCACATGATCGTAACGCGGTTTTCCAGAGCGCAGCACGTCGCTGTAGGCCATGCTGACAATCTCGTCATAGGTGTTGCCGCTCTTGGCTGCATAGGACACAGGCGACATGCCATAGAACTTTGCAATCGTGGAATTCACACCAATGCGCTCGACGTGGAATTTGCGCGACTGTTCGTCGTATACACAGTCAACCGTCGACTCCGGCTCAGCATTATTGTCAGCCCAGATTTTTTGCAGCATGGGCGGCAGCGCCATGCCCTTGGGATCAAATTCTTCGACGAAGGCCCGCCTCGTGAGATGCAGCTCACTCTTGGCCAAAACCTGTTCTATTCGCGTGATCGCTTCATCGGCCGTGTTGTAGATGGCTTCAAACCAGCCCGAGAGATAAAACCGCAGAATTATCGGGAGTTTGGCGGCAGGCAAAATTTCTATGACGTGGAAGAGCGACGCAAAGCATGGCGAGAATACGGACCATTTGACTTCGGTTCCCATTGATCCGGTGGTAATCCGAACCGAGCCATCGTGATCGTAGCGGTTCATCTCATCGGCGTCAGAAAGGCTTCCCGTGGATGAGGAATCCATTTTCCGACCTGCGGTAATCCAATATCGTTGGCCGTCCATGACCATCTCCGCTCAATACGATCCAAAAGAGATCACCGATATCCACATATTGTGGCGCGTTCGGATAACAAAATGTTAAAGTTTATTGTACAATTAACCAAGCGCAGCAGAGTGTTTAGATTTGGTAAATTTTGCTGGTTTCCTAAGCAAATCGATTGTTTTTTGGGAATCCCTTGGGGGGCAACCGGCCGGCTTGGGCGCGCTCGCCTATCCATTCGGCAAGCTCGGTAACGGTCCAGTTGCGACCCGACCCGTCTACCCAGCCCAATCCTGCCTTGAGGTTGAAGGTTCGGGCATCCGAAAGGCCTCCATCCTTGAACTTTTGCAACCTTACCCCTTTTCCGCGGGTCATTTCCGGTAACTCCGAAAGCTTGAAGATCAGCAGTTTGCGATTGTCTCCCACGGTTGCAACGTAATTGTCGGTTGGTTCCACGGCCACGCAGACCTGGGCCTCGACAGGCGCCTTGACGTTGAGAAGCTGTTTGCCTTTTCTGGTGTTAGCCACGCACTCGTCTTCCAGCACAAGGAAGCCATCACCATCGGTCGATGCCAGCAAACGCTTGGTGCCGGGCTGATGCACAAACAGGGCGACGATTGAATCGGTGGAATCCAGTTCGGCCATGAGGCGTACGGGTTCCCCGTGGCCACGACCGCCCGGCAATTTTCCGGCTTCGAGTGTAAAAAATTTACCAGAAGACGAAAACAACATGATTTTGTCGGTGGAATGGGCATTGAATACGAACTTGCCCTGATC
>JANMKJ010000473.1:0-2202 GCA_031371945.1 Rhodobiaceae bacterium | reverse complement strand
GGCAATGATAGTGAAGCCTCTCAGTAACGCCTGCCTTTGGAGGGCAGGCTCAGACCAAAAAGCCCTCACCGTCGTTGCTTTGGGGAAATCCTTAAAGGCACGTGCGACTCTGGGCAGGCGTCATATGATGGATTCTTGTGTTGCAATCAAGAAAAAATATGGGCCAAAACAAAGTTTTTTGTTAACACGCGTTAATCTTTTGGTGCGGGGGAAGTGGCCCCCCTACGCGATTTTCCGGCCGGCGAAATCCATGACAACGCCACGCGGCCCCATGGCGAAAACATCGCGGTCGAGGTGGCGCAGGGTTTCAACCAGGGTTCCGGTGGTGATCATGTCCTTGCCGTAGGGTACAACTTCAAATTCAACATTCTTGCGCAAGTCATGCACCAGTCCGCGGCGCAGGGCCTCGCCGATGCTGTCCTTCATCAGCCCGTAGGCGCGTGTGCCGGGGCCTGCCAAAACAACTCGCTGCGGATTGATGAGGGCAATGAGCCTTGCGATGCCAAAACCCAAAACTTCACCCGCCCGCACAAACGCGTTGAGCGCAACCGTGTCCCCGCCCTCGGCCGCCATCTCCAGTTCGCGCATGTCACTGTCCTGGACCGGTGCATGCACGTCAAAGTCCGTGCCGCGCCGGTCATTGGCCATGCGCATGATGCCGTAGTCGGCACTGAAGGCCTCAAGGCAGCCATTGCGCCCGCAGCGGCACAGGGGCCCGTCGGGAATATGGTTCATGTGGCCAAACTCGGCTGCCCGTCCAGTGGCACCGGAATAGACCGCGCCATCGAGAATGAGGCCAAGTCCAATGCCATGCCCCATGAACACCACCGCGGTTGTTCCGCCATATCTATTCCGGTCCGTGGCAATCAGCGCCTCGGCAATCATGTTGGCGTTGTTGGCAATGCTGCAGGGTATGTCGAGCAGGCGCTGCAGGGGCTCCACCACCGGAATGTCACGCGCCCTGAACGCCGGGCTCCAGGATATTTCACCCTTTATTGAGTCTGCTACACCCTGCACGGCAACGCCGATACGCTTGATTGACGCAAGCGGCAGTCCGAGCTTCTTGGCATGGTACCGGATCTCATGGGCAATCCGGGGTCCGAAATCGTCCTTGGAGATGGCGTAGGTATCAAGCCGCAGCATTACCGGCGGACGGGTGGTGCCGCTGAAATCGGCAAACACCATTTCTACACCATCCACATAAATTGAGATGGCGAGAACATTTGTCGCACCCGGGTTCAGCGACAGCCGCGTCTGTGGCCTGCCGCGCTTGGTTTCGGCGGCTGCATCTTCGTCTTCGGTAATGGTATGGATAAGACCCTCGTCAATCAGCTGGCCGCTGATTGACGTTATGGAAGCTGGAGAAAGCCCAGTCTGGTGGCCAAGTGAAATGCGCGCCAGCGGACCGTGATGGCGCAGCGTTTCGAGGACAAGTCCACGATTCTGCCGGCGCACCAGATCACTGTTGGCTTTCTTGAGCATGAGGCGAAATTCCAATTATCATATTAATTATGGGAGCTTGACTCGTTCCACAACTTCATGCAACATTTTTTTGGACGCCGAAATAAATCAATACGTCCATCGACATTACTTGCGAGTTTGAATAAAACAAACGAATGGGAGCGTCCCGCAAAGTGTGTAACGATGAGGAGGAATTTACGAATGAAGCGCAATATCTTAACCTTGATGACCGGTGCCCTGTTACTCGGTATGTCATCAATGTCGGCGATGGCCGCTGGCAAAACCATTGCAGTGTCCTGGAAAACCTTCCAGGAAGAACGCTGGAAGACTGACGAAGCCGCAATCAAGGCCGTTGTTGAGGCCGCCGGTGACAAGTACATCTCGACCGATGCCCAGGGCTCGGCCCAGAAGCAGGCCGCCGACATCGAAGGCCTGATCTCGCAGAAGGTCGACGTCATCCTGATCGTCGCCTTCGATTCCGACGCCATCCTGCCCTCGATCAAGCAGATCAGCGACGCCGGCATCAAGTCGATCGCCTATGACGTGCAGTTCGAGGACCCGTCGGCGCTCTACGTGACCTTCGACAACGTCGGCGTTGGCCGGTTGATGGCGCAGACCATGCTCGACAAGGGCAAGAACGCCGGCAACTTCGCCTTCATCAAGGGCGACAAGGGCGACCCGAACGCCACCTTCCTGTTCCAGGGCCAGATGGAAGTCCTGAAGGACTCAATCGACTCCGGC
>JANMKJ010000232.1:0-8462 GCA_031371945.1 Rhodobiaceae bacterium | reverse complement strand
ATTTAAATTTACTCCGAGAACCCAACTCTGCGACAAAACAGAAACTTTGTCCACCAGCGCCATGTCGCAGCCCAAAACCGACTAGGCGAGATGGCAAACCGTCGTATTCGTATACTTGCTGTCGTAAATATTCGGGCGATGCCGCGCCAACTCCGGCATTTTGAAGCTTCACCCTTGGAGGCCCCGCCACTTGAATGCTCCCCATTTCCACAGCGACGCAAAGTCCCACCTGATGGCCAATCCGTCGCTGGCTTTCCTCAAGAACCTCTCCGTTGAAATCACCCCGAAACAGGTGGAAAAACTCGAGCTTTTGCGCGAACGCCTGCCGCCGGCCACGCCGGTTTTCATTGCCCTGATTGATCCTGCCGATGTGGACAACCAGCTGAAGGCAGCATCGGCACTCCGCAAGGCCGGACTTGAACCCATTCCCCATGTTCCCGCCCGCTTTATCATTGATGAGGCCGACTTGAAGCGCCGCATTGCCGCCCTCGCGACAGAAGCCGGCGTCACTACCATGCTGGTTCTGGGTGGTGGAGCGCCAACCCCCATCGGCAAGTTCGATGCCGCCATCCAGTTGCTGCGCACCGATGTTTTCCAGGCCAATGGTGTCACGCGCATTGGCATTGCCGGTCACCCGGAAGGCAATCCCGACATTACCAAGGTCCATGGCGAAGCCGTGCTGCTGCAGGCCCTCGGTGAAAAGCAGGCCTGGCTCAAGGCCAACGGCATGGCCGGTTTCATTGCCACCCAGTTCCTGTTTGAAGCGGGGCCAGTCGCCTATTGGGCCAGCATGCTACGCGACAATGGCATCGACCTGCCGATACATGTGGGCATTCCAGGGCCCGCCACGATCAAGACGCTGGTCAAATACGCGGCCATGTGCGGTGTTGGAAATTCCGCCCGCTTCATCCGGAAGCAGGCGCTGAATATCACCAAACTCCTGACCGTGAACACGCCCGATGAATTCATCGAGCAATTGGCCATTCTCCACCTTGATCGCCCGGAACTGGGAATCATGGGCCCGCATCTCTATCCATTTGGCGGCTTCGACAAGATGTTCGACTGGCTGACGCCCAAGCTGAAGGGCTAGTTGGCCTTGGCTCAATTGGTGAGGAAGGCCCGCACGCCAATAAGTCCATCAGGTACCGGAATGTTGGTGTCCTGGTAGTCGCTGTGCAGAACCAGTTTCGGCCCTTCCCGCAATTGCAGTGATCGCACCACGATGGCCGTGTAGGCCGAATTGTCGGCAACGGGAGCATTGGCATCTACCAGCAGGATGCCCACTGGCAGATAGATAGTGCCCAGAAGGTTCCTGGCATTGTTGCTGCCAATCCGGTGAATGCGAAGCGGCGGGGCCTTGCGGTCTTCAAAGAACAGGATGCCGGCCAATGGCCCATCCTTGGGGGCTGTGAGATCAATGGTGGAATTGCTGTCAAACAGCATTAGCGTCTCGAGGCCTGAGAGATAAAAGCCGACGTTCTCGCCCGTCATCGACGCCGAGCCTGCAACGGTGAAAAGCCCGTTGGCGATGATGTATATGCCGGGATTGAGTTTCACCTTGGAGTTTCCAAGGATGATCAGCCCACCGCAATAGACTCCGGGATCCAAAGTTTTGTTCTGGTTGAGGATAATGGTGGCGAGATAATCACAGCCACCCACCTTGGGCGGTTGCCGCGAGGCCAGCGGATCGTCGAAGGCCGGGCAATCGGTCAGGGGTGGTGGGACCACGGCACTTGGGCGCAAGGCAACATAGCCGCCGCTGACACATATAAGGCTGGCCTTCAACGTGGCACTGTCGCTGACAACCAGCCCCGTTGGCAGGACCGTGTTGCTGTATACATCGCAGCCATCGGCAACCAGGCTTGCATCTTTCCAGAGCTGCACACCAGGCGGTGCCAATTTCGAAAGGCCAATGACGCACGCCAGGCGCTGGCCCATCATGCCGGCGCGGGCACGGACCTTGATGGGCGTGACATTGTTTGAGACGAAATGCAGGAAGAAGGGCACCCACTTTTTTTCGAGTGCGACCTCAACCGTATTCTTGTTGCGCACAATCGAGGTCTTGATGGAAAGTGAACCTTTTCCGTCAGCAGAAGGGCTCTCACCGAAATTGTCGGCGACATAGGTTTTGATCACGGCCTTGATGTGGCTTTCATTGGCACCCGAAAGGCTTAATTCCTTGACACCTGCGAGGGCCGCTGAATCAGCTGCGGCCTGCATCTGCGTATTGATGCGCGACATCGAAACATAATCGATGGCAACACCCAGGGCGCCCACCAGAATGGGCGTGGCAATCGCTGCCATGATGGCAATCGAACCCCGTTGGTTACCAAGGTATCTTTGGATCAGTCCCCACATGCAGCCAGCAGTTCCCAATTTCGTTTTTCCAAGCCACTCCCTTAAAAGCCGCTGATTTACAATTGTTCAAAAAATTGCGTAAAATGCCGGTTAATTCCATCTCTTCTGCCATGCGGAAAATGCAGGGCATAGCCATTCCTTAACTTATGGCGCCTAAAAACCAGCTGTTTGTTGCATCACAGGTGGCGTCTCGGATCATGAGTATTCTAGGCAAGAGCATAATTGGTCGTCGCATCGTGCTGCTCGTGCTTTTATCGGTAACGCTGTCGATCATGACGCTGACCGGTACGTTCATGTGGTTTCAGCTGCGCGACAGCATCGACGCGCGGCGTGCCGGCATCGAGGCCACGGCTTATGTTTTTGCCTCCGCCATCGCCGATGGCATGGCCACCGGCAACCAGCAGGCTGTGTTCAACGCGCTGCGCTCCATCCGCCGCGTTCCTGACGTACATGCCATCATCGCACTGGATGTAACGGGCCGCGAAGTTGCCTCGTTGGGTACCGCCGCCATGTTGCAGGGTGATATTGTCAACCAGGACTCAGGGTGGATGTCGCTCCTGACCCGCGGCTGGTTCCCGGTTGTGACGGAAATCGTGAAAGCCGGCAAACCCGTTGGCCGGCTTGTGATCGTGGCTGATGTCAGCAAGCTGCGGTCGCAGGTTGCCTACGCTGCCATTATCACGCTACTCGTGGCATTTGCCGCCGGTGGCCTGGGGGTTGCCGCCGCCATCCGCCTGCAGAAGCGTATCACCGATCCCATCGCATCTCTGACCCGCGCCATGATCCACATTCGCAATGCCCGGGATTATTCAACCAGTGTCAAGCATACCTCCGACGATGAAACCGGCGTTCTGGTCGATACCTTCAATGACATGATGGTCGAGATCGACAATCGCGACGACACCCTGAAGCACCTCGCCTATTTTGATACCCTGACCGGGCTTGCCAACCGCCAGGCGTTCCAGCGGCACCTTGAATCGGTGCTGGCGGACAATATCGCGCAAGGCACCAGTGCCGCACTTTTCCTGCTTGACCTCGACGAGTTCAAGACCGTCAACGACTCCTACGGACATTTCGCCGGTGATAGCCTGCTGGTTGAAGTGGCGACGCGGTTCAAGGCGGAAAGTGCCGGAAACCTGTTTCTGGTCCGGCTTGGGGGTGATGAATTTGCAGTTGTGGCAAGCGGGGTATCAACAGAAAGCGAAGCACAGCTGGCCATAGCACCGCTCATTGCATCGCTGCTTCGTGACTTTGAAATCCTCGGACGCAAGATCGTGATTGGTGCCAGTGCCGGCATCGTACTGTCGCCGCGTGATGGCACTTCTACCGGTGACCTCCTGAGACGGGCCGATCTCGCGCTTTATCAGGCCAAGCGTGAAGGCCGTAACCGCATCCTGTTCTACCGTCCGTGGCTGGATGAAGACATGCAGCTCCGCACCGCATTGGCCCATGACCTGCGCCTGGCCATTGCCGGCAACCAGTTGGAAGCGCACTACCAGCCCCAGGTCAATCTCCAGACGGGTTCGGTCGATGGCTTCGAAAGCCTGCTGCGCTGGAAGCATCCGGTGCATGGCTACATTTCGCCGGCAAAGTTCATCCCCATAGCTGAAAGCAACGGTCTGATCGGCGATCTCGGCCACTGGATGCTGCGAGAAAGCTGCACCCAGGCGAAATCCTGGCTGGAGCAGGGCCTCGACATCAAGCAGATTTCCGTCAACGTTTCGGTAGCCCAGTTCCGCCAGGCCACTTTCCACCGCGAGGTGGAGGATATCCTTGTCGAAACGCGCCTGCCTGCAGCCGTCCTGTGTCTTGAACTCACTGAAAGCCTGTTCGTTGGCAGCTCGCTTGCTTGGGTGCGTGACATGCTTGAGGCGCTGAAGGGATTGGGTGTGCGTCTGGCAATCGACGATTTCGGCACCGGTTATTCTTCGCTCGCCTACCTGCACGGCCTGCCGTTCGACGAACTCAAGATCGACCGGGCGTTTGTTTCAGGCATCGGCACCAGTACCAACAAGCACCGCCTGCTCAAGGGCATGATCGAACTCGGCCATGCCCTGGACATGACGGTTGTGGCGGAAGGTGCGGAAACCGAAGCGGAAGCGGCCGTTCTGAAGAATTTGGGCGCCAACCTGGTGCAGGGCTTCCATTTCAGCAAGCCGGTTCCGGCGGAAAGCGTTGCGGCATTCATTGCGGAAATCCAAATGCAATATGCAAAGGGCTTGCGGTTGCCGCAGGATCTGCTGCAATTTGGCGGGTTGTAGATTGCCTACGGTCGTTAAAAATTTAGGCCGGGCTCACGCCCGGCCTTTTTCTTCAAATCAAAGCCCAATTAGTGGTTCGAGCTTGCGTTCTTTTCCTGGTTGCGGATGAGCAGCTCAGCAGCCGTTGGCGCTTCGCTTGAACCCATTGCCATAGCCGATTCAGAGTTAATGCTGACGCTAGCCTGGTTCGAATACGTACCGTTATAGTCAGTCCAGTCACGCAAGTCGAAGCTGCGGTTTGAGTTTGCAAAAGCAGCAGTTGAAACAGCAGCAAGTGCGATGAGGGTAATTGCGATCTTCTTCATGGTAGTCTCCTGTTTGGTTGGTTGTATCTGTTAGTCCGTCTTGCCTGATATACGGCGCGTCTGCGCTTAAGTTTCAGGACGAAAAAAATCAGTCTTCACGAAATCGTCATCAATGATGACGGCCCCCGGCAATGCGTCATTACTTGACGGTGCGCTCATCCTGCGAGCGATCGATGTAGTCCTGCAGGGTCATGCCAGAACCATTGCGCGTTTGCTTGACAGCAAATGCTTCTACATCCGAGCCGGAGTTCGACAGCACCTGGGCATTCGCGCCGACGTAGGTATCGGAGTCGCGCAAATCATTGCTGCGGTTGGAATTGGCAAATGCAACGGTTGATACGGCGGCAAGTGCCACGAGGGAAATTACAAACTTTTTCATGATCTAATCCTTACTTGGTTGGTTCGTCTTTTTTCGGTTATTGAAACATCTTCTCTACCGATAGGTTCCATGTGGGTGCGAAAAGGCGAACTGCCAGTAAAATGTCATTATTTTTGTTACATTTATTTTTATTGTTTTAAATCATATAGTTGTGAGAAAAAATGGGAGATTGTCATTCACAAATGCATCACATTTTCGTAAACGTGATCACAGGCGCGTGAGGCGCTCTTGAAATGCGGGAAGTCGCAACCAGCAAAAAAATGTGGGATTTAATCAGGCGAAGTTTGATTGCCGAACAGTTTTACCATTGCCGGTTCACGCGCCGTGGCCAGCAGGAAGTCCCACGCATAGTCGGCATAGGACCTGAAAACATAAACGTCGAACACCGTGTCTTCGACAACATGCAACAGCGCAGCAATCTCGGCAAAGCGCATGCGACGGACTGTGCCCGGAGTGTAGTCACCGCCCAACAGGTCAAGCGATGATCCCTTCAGCAGAACTTCCCGCACATGTTCGCCCTCAAGGCGCAACACGGCACGCATGTCCGACACATCGACAATGAGGGAATGAATGGCACCCAATTCTTCCCGGAGTGCTGCCACCAATTCATCCACCTTTGGCCTGGCACATAAAACAAGCCACTGATCAACTGACAGCCACAACGCTTTCACGTCACCCCACGTAGCACTGGTGCGCGGGCTCTTTGGCAAATCCAGTCCGAGCACTTTTTTTGCCGCGGCCATGAATTTCCTGTCGGACGCAAAGCCCCGCACATCAATCATGCCGCGGCCTGTTATTTCACGCAGGTCCACGCACAGGCCGCGGGGCGCGTCACGATGGGCGAGGGGGCTTTCAATAGAGAGCTCAGACATTCTGCCGTGCCCCTTCCTTGTCATAGAACACCGGATCGACAATTTTGGCTTTCATCACCTTGCCGCCTTCAAGCGGGAAAGACAGGGTCTCACCCATGCGCGCCCGGCCATTTTCAATGAGCGCCATGGCGATTGAGCGTTCGAGCGTGGGTGAATGATACGACGATGTCACCTGGCCAATCATCTCCATGGGCGGCTTGTCCTTGACGGCGCGCACCGCATAGGCACCATCAGGCAATACGTCAGTTGGTTCTTCGGTGAGAAGGCCCACCAGCTGCTTGCGGTTGGGACCCTTGAGATAGCTTTGTTCGAGCGAGCGCTTGCCGATGAAATCCGTTTTCTTCTTGGAGACCAATCCGTCAAGCCCGACGTCCAGTGGTGTGGTCGTGCCATCCGTCTCATCGCCAATCACGATAAAGCCCTTCTCGGCGCGCAACACGTGGAGCGCCTCGGTGCCATAGGGTTCAAGACCAAGCTCGGCTCCGGCCGCGACAATGGCATCCCAAAGCCCGCGTCCCATGTTGGAAGGTGTCGCCACCTCATAGGACTGCTCACCGGAGAAGCTGATGCGGTACACCCGCACCGGATAGCCGCCAAGTTTTCCTTCTTTGAACGACATGTGCGGGAAAGCATCATGGGAAATGTCAAAGTCAGGAGCGAGTTTTGCCAGCACATTGCGCGCCCGGGGACCAGCGATTGCAAACTGTGCCCATTGCTCTGTCACCGGCGTTACGAATACCTTGTACTGGGTCCATTCGGTTTGCAGCCACTCCTCAAGCCAGGCCGCAATGCGGTCCGCCCCGCCGGAGGTCGTGTGCATCAGGAAATGGTCGTCGGCCAGACGCACCGTGACGCCATCGTCCGTGAGAAAGCCCAACTCGTTCATCATCAGGCCGTAACGGCACTTGCCCACCTTGAGGGTGGAAAACATGTTGGTATACATGCGGTCAAGGAATTCGGCAGCATCCGGCCCCTTGATTTCAATCTTGCCAAGGGTCGAGGCATCCAGCAGCCCAACCTTTTGCCGCACCGCCAAGATTTCACGGTTGATCGAGCCGTGCTTGTCTTCACCGGGACCGGTGTAGGTATAGGCCCTGCGCCACTGGCCGATGGGTTCGAACGTGGCGTTGTGGTCCACATGCCACTGGTAAATCGGTGTGCGGCGGATCGG
The DNA here is from genome assembly GCA_031371945.1 of Rhodobiaceae bacterium. Taxonomy (GTDB): domain Bacteria; phylum Pseudomonadota; class Alphaproteobacteria; order Rhizobiales; family Aestuariivirgaceae; genus Aestuariivirga. Next base: position 1,116 of record JANMKJ010000232.1, on the reverse strand, counting down.
CAGGAACAGAGTGTTGGTAAGCACGCCCGCGATCGAGCCAAATGAAAACGGCGTATAGGGCGGACGGAACGTGGTCACGCCAATTTCCGGAATGCTCTTGCCCGTGGCCTCCGCCAGAACGCCGAGCCCATTGAGGTTGGAGGTCTTGCCCTGGTCCGTGGCCATGCCGAATGTGGTGTAGCGCTTGGTGTGCTCGACTGATTCATAGCCCTCGCGCTGGGCCAGTTCCAAATCCGCCACGGTCACGTCGTTCTGGAAATCGATGAAGTGCTTGTTGCCCTCGTTGTATTTGCCGGTGGCCGGGGCAAACCAAATCGACTCGAGCGGGGCACGTGTTGGCTCCTGCACATCCAGCACCTTGGTTTTTGCCGATTTGGACTTTACTCCTGCAGCCCTGGTGCCTGCCTCGTGGGCTTCGGCAAGGGTAGTGGCCACGTCCATCGTGCCATTGGCGGCACCCACGGCCTGCATCGCATCGAAGTGCCGGTCCGGGCGGAAACTCTGCAGGCTGTCGTCAAATTTTATCTTGCCGCCATTGTGGCACCAAAGATGCAGTGCCGGATTAAATCCCCCCGACATTGCTATGAAATCACAAGCAATTCTGCGCTCTGTAATGACGCGGCCCTGGCCCTTGCGATAGGCCGCGATCTTGACCGCGTTGACACCCAGTGTGCCCTCAACGGCGGAGATGACCGAGCCAAAGGAAACTTCAATGCCCGCAGCCTTTGCCCGGTCGATCAGCTGGCCCTCGGCGCGGGAGCGGGAGTCAACCACGCGAATGTTGATGCCGGCGTTGCGCATCTCCACCGCTGCAAGATAGGCATTGTCGTTATTGGTGAAAACAATGCCGTTGACCCCGGGAGCCACGCCGTAGCGCTGCACCATGGCACTGGCGGCCGTTGCCAGCATGATGCCGGGCCGGTCATTGTTGGCAAAGGCAATGGGCCGCTCGATGGCACCCGTTGCCAGGATCACCTGTTTGGCGCGCACTTTCCACAACCTGTGGCGTGGCGTGCCAGCAGCAAGGAGTGCGGGATCATGGTCACCCACGCGTTCGAAAATCATGAGATAGTTGTGGTGCCAGTGGCCGACAACGGTTGAACGCGTCATCACATG
>JANMKJ010000192.1:0-2458 GCA_031371945.1 Rhodobiaceae bacterium | reverse complement strand
CACATGTTGCGGTGGCGGGTTCAGTTTCCACCATGCGGCCCGTTGCCCCCGGTACTGACCGCACCTTGAAAGAACGTGAGTGGCCGGAGATGCAGGCGCGCGAGCTTTTCAAGCGCAAGGTTGGCAATCTGGTGGCTGCCGGCGTTGACATGCTAATGATGGAAATGATGCGCGATGTGGACTACTCGGTTTACGCCACGGAAACGGCCATCGCTTCTGGCCTTCCCGTATGGGTTGGGATTTCGGTTGAGCGCAGTGCGGATGGCAAGTTCGTGGGCTTTGGCCGTGAGGATCAATTGCTCGAGGACGTGGCAGAACGCCTGGCGGCCACGAAACCGGCCGTCATGACCATCATGCACACGTCATCCAACGACACGGACGAGGCGCTGGCGATCCTCGCCAAATACTGGAAGGGTCCCACCGGGGTTTATCCCGAATGCGGTTACTTCAAGAGTCCGGACTGGCAATTCGTTGATGTGATCACGCCACACGACCTTGTTGCAAAATCCCGCGACTGGCAAAAACTGGGTGCCAATATTTTTGGCGGATGTTGCGGCATTGGGCCGGACCACATTTCGGCTTTGGCTGCGGAGTACAGGTCACACGAGTGACCGCGCCCTCATATCGGTTTCAAGTTCGCCATAGCCGGTGAAGCGATGTTCAAAGGCAAGGCCGAGTTTCCTGGCGGCTGCCCTGGCGTTCTCAACCAATTGTTCATCATGAACCTGGGCGAGATAAACGATCTTGGTATAGTTACCGAAGTATAAAGGCAAAAGCTCCGGGTGCCTGTCGAGACCGAGCCCGGCCCAGATCAGCTTGTCAAAATGGCGGGCGAGATAGTCGGTGAGATAGAACGCGGTGATCTCGTCCTCGGACACTGCTGCAAATGCCGGGTTGCCGGAAAAGAACGCATAACAGTGTGGGCCGCCTATACGCTGGACACCCTCCTCTGCCAGCATCTTGTCGAGCAGTCCGCCGGTACCGCAATCGCCGTACAGGACGAAGATGGATTTGTACCTGATCCGGTTTTCATGGATCTTTTCGCGGACGGCGGGAACGATGAACTGGGGCGTATTATGCCACTTGGCTGGCAGGCACGTGACGTCGAAGGCGCTCCAGCGGTTGCGTTCAATGAGGTCGACGATTTCGCGGGCCAGTGCCCCACAGGCAATCAGAAGTACGTCACCCTTGCCACTTGCAAAGCTAAACTCCTGGGATGGCTTGAGGTCGACGCTGGTCATTACCCTTTTGCGAGTTGGTTGTGCTTCCTCGCCATGAAGCTCTTGGCGGTTTCAACGGCCACGGCAGCGTCGCGGCAATAGGCATCCGCACCGATGGCCTTGGCAAATTCCTCATTCAGCGGGGCACCGCCCACCAGCACCACGTAGTCGTCACGCATGCCTTTTTCCTTGAGCGTATCGATGACCACCTTCATGTAGGGCATGGTGGTGGTGAGCAAGGCGGACATGCCGAGAATGTCCGGCTGGTGCTCTTCGATTGCGGCCAGGTATTTTTCAACGGCGTTGTTGATGCCAAGGTCGATGACTTCAAAGCCCGCACCTTCCATCATCATGCCAACGAGATTCTTGCCGATGTCGTGAATGTCGCCCTTGACGGTACCGATCACCATCTTGCCAAGGCGGGGCGCACCGGTTGCAATGAGCAGCGGCCGCAGGATGAACATGCCGGCCTTCATCGAGTTGGCGGCCAGCAGAACTTCCGGCACGAACAGGATGCCGTCGCGGAAATCGATGCCAACGATGCGCATGCCTTCAACAAGGGCTTCGGTGAGCACCTTGTAGGGCGCCCAGCCACGACCCAGCAGAATGTGGACAGCGGCTTCAACCTCTTCCTTGAGACCGTCGTAAAGGTCGTCGTGCACCTGAAGCACCAAGTCCTCGTCATTGAGGGTGTTCAGATCAAGTTCGCCTTCATCGCTCATGGGAGACTCCGAGAGTATAAGTGTTGTCACAAGATACAGGCAGGATGGGCCAAAGCACAGCCATCACGCGACATTCACATGCCGGAAAGCGACGGTTGAAGCAAGGGAAAATGGCGGCTAAAGCAGTGGCCCCCGCATCGTGTTTTCCCGGAAAGTTTCATTGTGGCCGCATTACCCGACATTGCCTACATTCGCAGCAGTTTCCCCGCCCTGGCGCTCAAAGATGGCGCTGCCCCCCGCATCTATTTTGACAACCCCGCAGGAACGCAGGTGCCGCAACAGGTGATCGACCGTACTGTTGAAACGCTTTCCACCAAGAATGCCAACCTCGGCGGTTACTTCAGCACCACGGTACAGGCCGGCGCACTGGTCGATCTGGCTCACCAGGCGTGTGCTGATTTCTACAATGCCCGCAGCACCCGGGAAATCGTGTTCGGCCAGAACATGACGACCCTCACACTCCACATGTCGCGGTGCCTGGGGCGCAAGTTCAAGCGTGGCGACGAGATCGTGCTG
>JANMKJ010000127.1:0-11202 GCA_031371945.1 Rhodobiaceae bacterium | reverse complement strand
ACCATGATGGCGAGAAGCGAAAGCAATAGGGCGTAGTCACGGATGTTGCTTTTCACAAAACGCATAAAATCCGGCTTTACAAGTGGTGTCGAGATATCATTCATTTTACTTGTCCCATGATTTCATAATAGCGCGCATGATTTTTTCCTGGCTCGCCTCGCGCGCCGGCATCTCGGCAACAAACTTGCCTTCATTCATTACATAGATACGGTCTGTTACCCCAAGTAGCTCGGGCATTTCGGATGAAATCACGATCACCGCCTTGCCGGATTCCGCCAGCTGATTGATGATGCCATAAATCTCGTATTTTGCTCCCACATCAATGCCGCGGGTGGGTTCATCCAGGATCAGCACATCGGGGCCAGCGAACAGCCATTTTGACAGCACTACTTTTTGCTGGTTGCCGCCTGACAGGTTCACAGTGGTCTGGAATACCGAAGAGCAGCGAATGGCGAGATCACGCCGGTATTTATTGGCAATCGCCAACTCCACCAGGTCATCGACGACGGAATAGTGGGCAACGCCATCAAGATTGGCCAGGGAAATATTGTGCTTGATATGATCAATCAAAATCAAGCCATAGGTCTTGCGGTCCTCGGTGGCATAGGCCAGTCCCGCATCCATGGCTTTGGGGATGGAGCTCACATCCACGAGCTTGCCGTTGATCTTGACCTCGCCGGTTATTTTCTGGCCATAGGCGCGGCCAAAGATCGACATTGCCAGTTCCGTGCGCCCGGCTCCCATGAGTCCGGCAATGCCCACCACTTCGCCACGCTTCACATGCAGGTCAACATTCTTGATCATTTGCCGATCGGCATGCAACGGATGATAGCAGCTCCAGTTGTGGACCTCAAAAATGGGTTCACCGATGGTGGCATGCCGGGGCGGAAACCGATCGGTGAGTTCGCGGCCAACCATGGCCTTGATGATGCGGTCTTCACTGATTTTTTCGGCCCGGCAATCCAGCGTGTCGACGGTCATGCCATCCCGAATGACAGTAATGCGGTCGGCCACTTTCGATATTTCATTGAGCTTGTGGGAAATCATGATTGATGAAATACCCTGCTGGCGAAATTCCATGAGCAGGGACAGGAGTGCGTTTGAATCGGTTTCATTCAAACTCGATGTCGGTTCATCGAGGATGAGCAGTTTCACTTTTTTGTTGAGTGCCTTGGCAATTTCTACAAGCTGCTGCTTGCCGGTTCCCAGGTTCGTGATGAGCGTATTGGGGTGTTCGTTCAGCCCCACTTTCTTCAACAGTTCCTTGGTGCGCGAAAACGCCTCAAACCAGTTTATCACCCCAGCCCTGGCGGTTTCGTGGCCGAGAAATATGTTTTCAGCAATGGACAGCAATGGAACCAGGGCAAGCTCCTGGTGAATAATGATAATGCCGGAGTTTTCACTATCGGCAATGGTGTTGAAGCGCCGCTCGGCGCCTTCAAAATAGATATCTCCGGTATAGCTGCCGTGCGGATAAACGCCGGAGAGAACCTTCATCAGCGTGGATTTGCCAGCACCGTTTTCACCAACCACGGCATGAATTTCAGCGGGCCGCACATCCAGGGTAACGTCCGATAGCGCTTTTACACCCGGAAATGTCTTGGTAATGCCGCGCATCTCAAGAATGGGCTGCAATGTTTGGTCTCCCCTTCCCTCACCTCGGCTTGTCACCGTATTATTTTAGTCAAAAAAACACGGGCCCCACAAAAATGCAAGGCCCGTGTCGCTTAGATCTTAATTGTCGACCTTGTCCTGGGTGTAGTAGCCTGAATCGACCAGGGCTGCCTTGATGTCAGCCTTGCCAACGCTGTGTGGCGTGAGCAGATAGGACGGCACAACTTTCACACCATTGTCGTAGGTCTTGGTGTCGTTGATTTCTGGCTCTTTGCCGCTGAGTACGGTGTCCACCATCTTCGCAGTCACTTTCGCCAATTCGCGCGTGTCCTTGAATACGGTTGAATACTGTTCGCCAGCATTCATGCCCTTGACCGATGCAATTTCCGCATCCTGGCCAGTGACGATTGGCATTTCAGCGCCTGGAACATATCCCACGCCCTTGAGCGAGGAGATGATGCCGCGTGACAGGCCATCGTAAGGCGACAGAACACCGTGAACTTTCTTGTCGGTGTAGTTGGCAGACAGCAGGTTATCCATCCGGGCCTGGGCAACGGCGCCATCCCAACGGAGGGTACCGACCTTGTCCATGCCCATCTGGCCGGAAACGACTGCGATGTCGCCTGCGTCGATCAACGGCTGCAGAACGGACATTGCGCCGTTGTAGAAGTATCCGGCGTTCGTATCGTCTGGTGAGCCACCGAACAATTCAACGTTCCATGGCTTGACGCTGGGGAAGCGCTCTTTCAGACCGGCGACCAATGAATTGGCCTGCAATACGCCCACACCAAAATTGTCAAACGTGGTGTAGTAGTCAACATTGGCGGTCTTGGTGATCAGGCGATCATAGGAGAATACCTTTGCACCAGCATCGTGGGCCTTTTGCAGAATGTCACCCATGGTGGAACCATCAATGGCGGCAATGATCAGAACCTTGGCACCCTTGGTGACCATGTTTTCGATCTGGGCGAGCTGGTTTGGAATATCATCTTCAGCATATTGCAGGTCAGTGGTGTAACCCATGGCGGTGAATTCCTTCACCATGGATTCGCCGTCTGAAATCCAGCGGGTTGAAGACTTGGTTGGCATTGAAATGCCAATTAAACCTTTGTCTTCAGCGCGGGCAGCACCTGCCAACACCAAAGCACTGAGACTGGCCGATGCGACCAGCAGACTTCTGCGACTAATCATGTAATCCTCCCAAAATGCAGTGTTACTGCGAGCATAATTTTCTTAGCAGTTGCGCCAAGAAGCGCTAGTGTTAGGAGATTGGATGCATTTTCGCAATCGTTATTTGTATGATAATTAAGGACAAACTGAAATTATTATGAAACCGGGGAACCTTCACCAGAAGAAGCAACTGCCCAAGTCGAACGACAGCAATTTGCATCGCAAAGTGGCCCAAAGCATCGGAAATCAAATACTTACAGGGGTTTATGCACCTGGTGCAATTTTGCCCAATGAAGCGGACTGGTGCCGTATCTATGGCGCGAGCCGCACAACGGTTCGGGAAGCCGTAAAAACGCTCAACGCAAAGGGCCTGCTTAAATCTCGGACAAAGATTGGGTCACGGGTGGAACCCCGGGAAAACTGGAACATCCTGGACCGGGATGTCTTGAGCTGGCACATTGCCGCCATGGACCCCAGGGAGTTCTTCGTCTCGGTCCAGCAGGTGCGGAAAATACTTGAGCCGGAAGTGGCGGCCCTTGCGGCGGTGAACCGGACTTCGGCGCAATTGCGCACCATTTCGGAAGCCTTCGAAGATATGCGCAGCGCCAAGCACGGGCGGGATTCCGTTGAACCCGACGTACGGTTTCACCTGGCGTTGCTGGCGGCGGCCAACAACCCACTTCTGTCGCCCTTCGGCATCATGATCGAGTCGGCCCTCACCAACATGTTCGAGTTTACCTCCACCCACAATCCGGAACCCAACGTTTTCATTCCGCGGCACGAAAGCATTCTGAAGGCGGTGGCCAAGGGCAACCCGAGTGCGGCACGGCGGGCGGCGCAAATCCTGCTGGACGACACGGACTTGACCATAGCCGGATTTCCCAAGGGCACGCGGGCAAAAAAAATCCGAAAGACTTAGATTTTCAGCAGTCCCGCTGCATAGCGTCGCCAGTTCCGTACATAGCCTTCGGCGGACCTTGTGAGGCCCGCCACAGCTTCCTCATCCATTTGCCGAACCACCCTGCCCGGAGCTCCCATGACAAGCGAATTATCGGGAATAGTCTTGCCCTCGGGGATCAGGGCATGGGCACCGATGAGGCAATTCTTACCAATGACGGCGTGGTTCAAGATGGTGGCGCCAATGCCTACCAGCGTGTTTTCGCCGATGGTGCAGCCGTGCAGCATGGCCTGGTGGCCGATGGTGCAATTGCGGCCAATGGTGAGGGGTGCTCCCACATCCGTGTGCAGCACGCAGCCATCTTGGACGTTGCTACCTTCGCCGACCAGAATGAGTTCGTTATCGCCGCGCAGGATGGCACCAAACCAAACACTGGCGTTTTTCTCAAGCCTGACCTTGCCCATGACGTCAGCTGTTTCGGCTATCCAGTAAAATCCCGCATCAGGCAACTCGGGCGAGACACCATCAAGGGCATAAACTGTCATGACGCATTCCTGCTATTTGAGGCCGAAGATTTGCGTGAGAATAAAGACGCCCTGCAAAAAGCTCCAGCCGATGCCTGAACTCACAAGAATAATGCCTGCCACGGGTTTGGCCAGCAGATTCCGCAGTCCACTGTACAGCATCAGAAGTGGCGCATAGGTCACCACGGCTGCGGCGCGAAATGGCACAAAAAAACTGGGCTGCAACAGGAGTCCGAAATGGGGTCGTTCACCCGTTATGAAGGCCCAAATACTGCCAGTCAGTCCGGCTGTGACGATGCCCACGGCTGCGGCATATATATAAAGAGCAGTCATCCAAAATCCCCTGACCTGTGCCAAGGGGGCACAGTCCTATTACCGGGGGTCAGACCTGCAATTTATGGGCCGGAGCGACTATTCGAGGTCGATATCCAGGATGGCCATGGAGAAGTGATAAGACAATTCGCCGTCTTCCTCGTCCTTGGAAATCACGCCGATAAACTCCTCGCCCATGTACACTTCACAGCTGTCATTCTTCTGCGGCCGCTTGCGCACGGATATTCTCTGGTTTTCAAACGTGGTGCGGAAGAATTTGGTAAGCTGGGCGAGTTCTTCTGGCTTCAAAGTGGCAGGCTCCTATTGGCGCGAATGAACGTCGTCTAACGCTATTGCGCCTGTTCCGCAACATTTTCAACCTGATGGTCCATGGTGCGGGCAGGTTCTTCACAACCGGCGTAGCCTACAATTTTGGCTGGCACGCCGGCAACAGTCCGATTAGGCGGCACGTCATGCAGTACGACTGAGCAGGCGGCAACGCGCGAGCAGTGGCCGATTTCGATGTTGCCAAGAATCTTGGCACCGGCACCGATCAATACGCCATGGCGGATCTTGGGATGGCGATCACCACTCACCTTGCCTGTGCCGCCGAGGGTGACGCCTTGGAGTATCGACACATTGTCTTCAATCACGGTTGTTTCACCGATGACAATATCATGGCCGTGGTCAATCATGATGCCCTTGCCGATTTTTGCGGCGGGATTGATATCCACGCTGGAAATCATCGACGAGCGGCTTTGCAGGTAACTGGCGAAATCGCGCCTGCCCATATGCAACAGCCGGTGAGCCATGCGGTGGGTCTGGAGAGCCTGGAAACCCTTGAAATAAAGGAGCGGGTCAACATAGCGGTGGCAGGCAGGGTCACGCTCAAAAGTTGCCAGAATATCGGCCCGGGCCGCCAAGCCAATTTCAGGTTCTTCTTCCATGGCATCCTCGAAGGCCTGGACGACGAGATCGGCACTGAGGTCAACATTGCCAAGGCGCTGGGCGAGCCGGTGCACCAGGGCTTTTTCAAAGCTGTTGTGATTGAGCACGGCTGAGAAAATAAAGCCGCCCAAAACTGGCTCCTTGCGGGCTACATCCTCGGCTTCGTTGCGCATGCGGTCCCAGACAGGGTCCAGTTTTTCAACGACTTGCGGCTTGGCAGACTGGCGCATGTAATTTTCTCCTCCCAGAGATCATAGCAGAATTAGCTTGAGATGGGGAGAGGATGGCGGAGAAACAATCCAGGCGGGGTTAACCCATCGGATTCAAGACCCTTGAGCCTTGAAAAAGGTGATTGCTGCCTGCTTGTAGAGCCTGTCGCCCACCGCGTTCATGTGATTTCGGTTGGGAACAACAAAGCCTTCAGATCCGGGAATTACCGCCACAAGTGGGGCTACTTCACCTGAGACGGTGTCGAGTTCGCCAGCCACCACCAGAACGGGAATCTGTATTTGCCCGAGCATTTCGGCAGTGATTTTGACGCGGGACGACTTTATGCAGGCCGCCAGGGCCTTCAGATCACTGTGGGTCTGCTCAGCGAAATTGCGGAAAGCCTTGGCGGCCAAGTCTGTTACATCAGCCAGCGAGGCCGCTTCCAGCCCGCGGGCAATTTCAGCACCTCCCGAAACACCGTGGATCATGTTGGAGGCCAGGCCTGCAAATACCGCGGCCTTCACCCGGGTTGGGTGCTGAAGGGTAAGGAAGGCTGCAATCCGGGCGCCCATGGAATAGCCCATGACAAGGCAGCGATCGATGGCGAGGTGGTCCAGCAGGCGGCGGGCGTCCTCTGCCATTTCTGCGGCTTCATAGAACTTGGCATCGTAGAGCTTTTCACTATCCCCATGACCGCGGTTGTCGATGGTGATGACGCGGAAACCCGCATCCCCCAGGGCTTTCACCCAACTTGTATCTACCCAGTTCACCCGGCCGTTGGAGGCAAAGCCGTGGATGAGCAGGACTGGCTCTCCCGCCCCCTCATCGTCGTAGGCGATTTCCACACTGTCTGAATTGAATTTGTGCATGGCACGTTAATTATGCTATTTGACTGCCAACGCAAAGGCTTTCGAGGATTACATGGCATCTCCCTCTTCTACACCGCATTTCCAGAATGACATGGGGATCTCAAAAATCGAAATTGGATCCCGCGAATTCATGTGTGTGGGAGCAAAGCCTCCGTTTGACCACCCGCATGTTTTTCTGAACATGGGTTCGGCCGACGAGATTGTCTGTCCCTATTGTTCGACCCTGTATGTGCATGTTGCCAGATTAGGTGCAGGCCATGCCCAGCCTGAAGCTGCCGTTTGGCACGACGAGGCCGCATAAAACCGCCGTTCACCATCCGCGAGTATGCTGACAGCGACGCCCCGCGCGTTGTTGAGCTGGTGCGCGAGTTGCAGGCCTTTGAAGCGCCTTTGAACCCATGGGGAAAACCTGCTTCAGGGATATCGACCTGGTACATCGACCAGGTAAAACTGTGGTGTTCCAAGCACGAAGGCGTCATTCTGGTGGCTGAGCAGGAAGCTGATCTTGTGGGTTATGCCTGCCTGTTGGCAAGGTGTGAGGAGGATGGCTCGGCCAGCGACATTGCCTATACTTACGCGCATGTAGCAGATCTGGTGGTGACTGAAGTTTCACGTGGACAAGGCATTGGTAAGGCTTTGCTTTCCGAATGTGAGAGGATAGCCCGTGAAAAGGGCCGGAAGTCCCTGCGCATTGGAGTGCTGACGCAAAACGTCAGGGCTAAGGCGGTATATGAGCGTTTTGGCTTTGGACCCAACCACATGACACTTGAAAAGATGCTGGCATGAAATCGTCACTGTCGCTCTCACAGGCACGGCGCATCGCGCTGGCGGCACAGGGATTCACCTTTCCCAAGCGCGAAGGCAAGGCGACGTGGGCGAAAATATCCAAAACAATTACCCAGCTTAACCTGTTGCAGATCGACAGCGTGAATGTGCTGGTGCGGTCACATTACCTGCCCGTGTTCTCACGGGTTGGAAATTACGATCACGCGACTCTTGATGCCCGCACTTTTCATAACAAGAAGCGTGCCATGTTTGAATGCTGGTCACATGAGGCCAGCCTGGTTCCACTTGAACTCCATCCCTATATGCGCTGGCGCATGGACCGGGCCAAGAATGCCGATGGCAAGTATGGTTCCATGTCCAAATTTGCCCGCGATGAAAAGGATTTCCTGAAAACCGTGTTGGAGTTTGTAAGGCGCAACGGACCAACTGCAGTGAGCGACTTTCCGGACAGCGGAAAGGGTGCTGGTGGTTGGTGGGGCTGGAGCAAGGGCAAGCTGGCGTTTGAAACATTGTTTGACCAGGGTTTGATCACTACGGCAGCGCGTCCTTCGTTTGAGCGTATTTATGACCTTCCCGAGAATGTCATTCCCGCTGCCATCCTGCAGGCCCCTACTCCGCCTGAAGCTGAAACTTTCCGGTATCTGCTTGATCTCTCAGGCCGGGCACTGGGCGTTGGAACCGAATTTGATTTGCGTGATTATTTTCGGTTGCCAGTGGCTGAAACCAAGGTGGCGCTTGCCGAGCTCGTGGAAGCGGGCACACTTGTTCCGGTGCAGGTTGAGGATTGGAAGCACCAGGCCTATATCCACCGGGATGCAAAATTGCCACGCAAAGCGGGTGGAACGGCGCTTGTGTCGCCCTTTGATCCGTTGGTGTGGGAACGGGCCCGGGCCGAGCGATTGTTCAACTTCCATTACCGCATCGAAATCTACACACCTGCGGAAAAGCGCCAGTTCGGCTATTATGTATTGCCATTCCTGATGGGTGACCGTTTCGCAGGCCGGGTATGCCTGAAGGCGGACAGGCAAAATGGCGTGCTGCGCGCCAATGCCAGTCACTTGGAACTCCATGCCGATGCCGGCGAAACGGCGGAAGCCATGGGCAATGAATTGATGTTGATGGCCAGTTGGCTTGGGCTTGACGGCGTCGAAGTCGGATCACGGGGAAACCTGGCGCGTCAACTGAAAGCGGCCCTGTGATAGATATTGTAACCGAAAGGCTGGTTTTACGATTGGTACCGCTGGCCGCACTTGCCAGCACCGCCGCCGAAATGGTGGAAACCACCAAGAGCCTGATGGGTGAACACCTCCCGTTGGAGTGGTTTGACGAGTCATGGGTCTACAAGACACGGTACGATCAGTGGATTGCTGACCCCAGCTTTGCACCTTGGTCCATTCGCGCCGTTGTCTTGAAAGAGACGGGCGAGATCGTGGGCCACATGAATTGCCACCACCAGCCCATGCCGTTCATCCGTGATGGTGTCACCACGTTGGCAGTTGAGATGGGTTACACGATTTTCACACCATGGCAGCGACAGGGTATCGCGTTTGAGGCGGTCAAGGGCTTCATCAGTTGGGCCAAGACCGAGGGCGTGGAAAGCATCATCCTCTCCATCCAACCCAGCAATGTTGCCTCAAACGCGCTTGCCAGGAAACTCGGAGCCATCCACATCGGCTCGCAGATGGACGAGCGCGATGGCCACGAAGACATCTTCATCTTCCCGGTTTGACGTCAGTTTCCTCCGTGCTGGACGGGTCTTGCGATGGCCGGCAGCATGCCACCCTTAACGAGGTCATGGGTCACTTCCTCGATAGCACCGTGCAGCGTATCGACCAGGAAATCGGCTTCCGTGATGCTGAGTGTCAGGGGTGGTGACATCACGTCGAGATGGCCGATGGGGCGCACGAGAAGGCCGCGCTGTTCACACAGGTTTGAGATACGCTTCGAGATGTTGATCTCATCGGGCAAATGGGCCCGCGTTGCCTTGTCCGCCACGTATTCAACGCACATCATCAGGCGCTTGCCGCGCACGTTGCCGACAATGCGCAAGTCTTCAAGTTCCTTCAGGCGCTTTTCGAAGTGGTCGCCTACCACTTTCACATGATCGAGCAGTCCCTCGCGCTCAATGATCTCGATGTTCTTCAAACCCACGGCACAGCAAATGGGATGGCCCGAATAAGTAAAGCCATGCGCAAACCACACATTTGGACCGGGAACACTGATGGCTTCATACACGGCATCGGAAAAAATGGTGGCGCCCAGCGGCAAGTAACCCGACGTAAGGCCCTTGGCCGAAACGATGATGTCAGGCTCAATGCCGAACACATCATAGCTTGCAAACCAGTGACCGAGCCTGCCGAAGGCCGTCACCACTTCATCAGCGATGAACAGGATGCCATTTTCTTTGGCCACTTGCCACATGCGCTTCAAGTATCCTGCAGGAGGCGTCACGACACCACCTGACCCCTGTATCGGCTCGGCTATGAAGGCCGCTATGTTTTCCGCTCCCACTTCAATGATTTTGGCCTTGAATTCTTCCACCAGGAAGTCGGTAAACTGATCCTCCGTCATTCCCTCGGGCCTCCGGTAAGGATAGGGAGCGGAAAGGTGATGGATGAAATCGGTGAGGTAATGGAAATTTTCCGTACGGTCACCGCTGCGGTTGCCGATGGAAATCGTCAAGTAGGTTGAGCCGTGATACGAGTTGTGGCGCGAAATGATGTGCTTGCGTGTGGGTTCTCCACGGCGCGCGTGATAGAAGTGCGCAAGGCGGATGGCAGTATCATTGGCGCAGGAACCAGACGTCGAAAACGCCACGTGGTTGAGTGAGCCCGGCGCGATTTCGGCAATTTTTGCGGCAAGCTCCGTGGCGGGCGCGTTGCTCATGTCGACAAATGGATTGGCATAGGGCAGCAGCAGTGCCTGCTCTGCCATGACTTCGGCCATTTCCTTGCGGCCATAACCGACGTTCACACACCACATGCCGCCCAAGCCGTCGAGGTAACGCTTGCCGTTCACATCGGTGATGTGGGTTCCTTCAGCTTCCACAATATGCAGCGAACCGTCCTTCTTGAAACTGTCAAAATGCGTCCAGGGGTGCAGATAGTGATCGTGATCCTTCTGCCATAGATCTTGCGCATTGAAGCGGTTGCTGGCCGACTTAAGCATGGAGGTCTCCTGAATTGAACGATCGTTCAATACATACTAGCGGCGCGCTTGGACGATAGCCACCCCGAAATGAAAGCAGTGATATTTTGGGGGGCCGGTAATTGACAGACTCAGCCCGATGACAGAAATCCTCAAAGAAAAATAAATTGATTGGGGGCGATCAATAATGAAGCGTCGTGATGTGTTGGCCGCAGTTGCAGCATCGGCCGCTACCGCTTTTCCACATACAGCCATTGCTAATGACGAATTGGACTTACAGCAGGCCAATTTTTCGCGCGGTCATCTTTTCCAACGCGTCATCGCGGCAAAGGCAAACGAGCCACCGCCCCCGACTGGGGAACCAGAGCCACTCCCCGGCAGCTTTCACTTTCCGACCAACGTCATCAGGGATAATGGAACACCGCGATACAACAGTTATTTTGGTATCGATGTTAGTCACTACACGCCACCCGGCATTGATTTCAGTGTGCTTCGTGAACAGGGTGTCTCATTTGTCTATCTCAAGGCCACCCAGGGGCTTCACATCAAGGATCACCAGTATGCGGAGTTTTGCAGGCGACTGGCGCAATTGCCGCCTGATCAACAGGTGCTCAAGGGAGCCTATCACTTCCTGTCATCCAACGGCGACGGGAAACGCCAAGCCGACACATTTTGTGACGTTGTCGTACAAAACGGCGGATATCCGGCGGGCGACCTTCCCCCT
>JANMKJ010000089.1:0-1978 GCA_031371945.1 Rhodobiaceae bacterium | reverse complement strand
GACAGATGACGAACTGGAATATGCACTTTCAATGGTGGGGATCAGGACTGGCGATCCGTCACTCCCGGAAGGCATGGAAACGCGCATCAACGCGAAGAACCGGCGCACCATGTCACTTTCATTCATTCAGCGCCTGGCCATTTCGCGGGCATTCCTGCGCAATGCGCCCATCATATTGCTGGACGAGCCGGCAAACCACCTCGACAAGGAGGGCGACGAGGCCTTGCTGCGGCTGATTGCCAAGAGCAGGGGGCAGAGCACCATCATCATGAGTTCGGCACGGCCCAGCCACATGCGTTTGGCTGATCGGGTAATAGTTCTTAACGAAGGTGCGGTAATTGCACAGGGTAAGCCGGAGGATATTGTGCCGGTGATTCTTGCACAGAACGCACGGGCGGCGAGTTAGAAAATGGCAACAGCTATCAGCCGCTCATGGATTAAAGGCGAAGTGAAATGAAACTTTCAAATTGGCTCAAGAACGAAGACCCGGCCAACGGGGAAGACAGCCTCATCCTTCCGCTCGAGCTGGAAGACGCACGTCCCGTCAAGATGCAGCGCGCCGTCTTGCGCACTGGCACGGCTTTGCTGGTTGCCGCAACGGTATGGGCCGGCCTTACGCCGATCCGCGAAATGGCTGTGGCGCCAGGGCTTATTGTGCCACGGGGTGAAATCCGCGCCATCCAACATCTGGAAGGCGGCATCGTTGCCGAAATCTATCACTACGGTGGCGACGTGGTGCAGGCTGGCGATCCATTGATCCGATTGGCCGGTGACCAGACCGGAGGCGATCTCGGCCAATTGCAATCGCGCCTGGACAGCCTGCGGCAGCACCAAAGCCAGATTGAGCAGTTGATCGCCTCGCAAAAACACGATCTTCCCCTGCAACAGGATGGCAAGAGCAGCCTCGGCACGATGCAGCAGGCGGTGCTCGAAACCCGCATTGATGAAAGAAACTCCGAGCACCGTACACTCGAAGCGCGAATCGCCCAGCGCAAATCCGAAATCGACAACCTGCAGAAGGAGGTTGTCAGCCTGCAGCGCATGGTGGAAATCCGGACACAGGTGTTCAACGACAAGGCCAGCCTGCTGGAGCAGGGACTTGCCACGCGGCGCGCCTATTTCGATGACCAATCAGCGCTTGAACAGGCCAAAACCCAGCTCGTGATCACGACAGGGCGATTGGCCACGGCGCAGCAGGCCCTTGATGAGGCGAAAAGCCTGTTCGTGTCATCCGACGCGGAAGCACAGCGCAGCTGGTCGGAAGAGCTTTCAAAAGTCACGTCCGAATTGCTTGAAACGGAAGAAGCGGTGGCCAAGCAGAAGGACCGGTTTGACCGGTTGATTGTCAGGACCCCGGTTGCAGGGGTTGTCCAGGTCCTCTCCATCAAATCCATTGGTGAAGTGATCAAGCCGGGTGACACCTTTGCTAAAATCGTTCCACAGGGGGTTTCGCTCATCGCTGAAGTGCAGATCCGACCCGACGATATTGGCCACGTGCGCATTGGTGACCTGGCCGAACTCAAGGTCACGGCCTTTGACCCCAGTATTTATGGGAAGTTGCAGGGAAAGATTGAGAGCATCTCGCCATCTTCATTCCAGCGCGAGAACGGCGACTACTATTTCAAGGCAGCGGTGGCGCTTGGCACACAGGAGCTGCATGGCCAGTCGGTCGTGGCCCCAGGCATGATCGTGTCGGCAGAAATCATCACAGGTGCCAAATCATTCCTGCGCTACATCCTGAAACCGGTCCTCAAGGTGTTCGATCCAGCCTTCAGCGAAAGATAAAAGCCTATGCGTTGCAGCAAGATCGGCACAAGTTAACAGCACTAGGAAAAAGGGCTGAATTTCCGATTTTGAACTAGCGCGGGGGCGAAATGACAGGAGCACATGAACAGGCTGATGGATTAATGTATCACACAAGAGCCGCCAAGATCCGGATTTTACTGGCAATCCTCGCCGTCGTCATTGCCGTGGTAGC
>JANMKJ010000086.1:0-2748 GCA_031371945.1 Rhodobiaceae bacterium | reverse complement strand
ACGCCGCGCGTCGAACCAATGCGGCACGGCGTGCATTTCCCACAGGATTCGATGGAGCAGAATTCCATCGCAAACCGCGCCTGCCGCGCCATGTCAACCGTGTCGTCAAACACCACAATACCGCCGTGGCCCACCATGGCGCCATTGGCGGCAAAGGTTTCATAATCCATCGGCAGGTCAAGCTGCGATGCGGGAAGATACGAACCCAAGGGACCGCCGACCTGCACCGCGCGAAGTGGCTTTCCGGTGGCCGTACCGCCGCCGAAATCTTCAATAAGCTGGCGCAATGTCACGCCAAAGGCTTTCTCAACCAGCCCGCCGTGCCGGATGTTTCCGGCGAGTTGAAAGGGCAGCGTGCCATGTGAACGACCCATGCCGAAATTCTTGTAGGCTTGTGCACCTTCGGCCATGACATAGGGAACCGCCGCAAAACTCAGCACATTGTTGATCACCGTAGGCTTGCCGAACAGTCCCTGGAGTGCCGGAATGGGTGGCTTTGGCCGCACCATGCCGCGCTTGCCCTCAAGGCTTTCCAGCATCGAGGTTTCCTCGCCGCAGATATAGGCGCCGGCCCCGTGGCGCACTTCGAGGCTGAAGCAATGCTCCGTACCCTGAATATTTTGGCCCAGCCATTTGGCCGACGCTGCAACGCGGATGGCGTCCTTCATGGTGTTGATGGCATCCGGATATTCCGAGCGGATGTAGACAAAACCCTTGCTGGCTCCACAGGCAATGCCGGCAATGGCCATGCCTTCAATCAGCATGAAGGGATCACCCTCCATGACCATGCGGTCGGCAAAGGTACCGCTGTCACCTTCGTCGGCGTTGCAGCACACGTATTTCTGGTCGGCCTTGGCATCGTGAACGGTCTTCCACTTGATGCCGGTGGGGAAGCCCGCTCCACCCCGGCCACGCAGGCCCGAATTGGTAACCTCGGCAACAATGTCGGAACCCTTCATATCCAATGATTTCTTCAGTCCGGCAAATCCGCCATGCGCCATGTAATCGGATATCGACAGGGGATCGATGATGCCGCACCGGGAAAACGTCAGCCGTTCCTGGTTCTTGAGGAACGGCAGTTCCTCCGTAAGGCCCAGGCTGAGAGGGCCCGTTTGCGCAAAGCCGGACGTGACCAGGGCTTTTACGTCAGCGACTGAAACCGGTCCGAATGCGATGCGCCCCTTGGGCGTTTCAACTTCCACCAAGGGCTCAAGCCAGGCCATGCCGCGTGACCCATTGCGAATGATCTGTACACTGATGGTTGCGGCAGCAGCCTCGGCCAGGATGGCGTCGGCCACCTCATCAGCTCCCAGGGCGCGGGCGGAGGAATCCCGTGGAACGTAGACTTTGATCATGACGCGAGCTCCGCCGCAATGCGCTGGAATTTTTCAGGCGTGACCCGGCCCACCGGTCGCTCGTCCACCAGCATGGCAGGAGCGGTGGCACACAGGCCAAGGCAATAAACGGCCTCAAGCGTTACGGCGCCGTCTGCCGTGGTTTCACCGAAGCGGATTTTCAGGGACTTTTCTGCGGCGGCCGCAAGTTCGTTTCCGGCCATCGACTGGCAGGCCTCGGCCTTGCACATTTTCACCACATGGCGGCCCGCTGGCTTCCTGCGAAATTCATGGTAGAACGTCACAACGCCATGCACTTCGGCGCGTGAAATATTCAGCGCCTTTGCCAAAACCGGGAGGGCTGCCTCTTCGACGTAGCCCACCTCGTGCTGCAAATCATGCAGGATTTCGAGCAAGGCATCTGGCTTGTTGTCATAGCGCTGGGCCATGCGGCTAGCCGCCTCGTGCTTTGGGTCGCGAAGGTCGATAAGATTACGTTTTTTGGACATAGCTCACGCTAGCAGAACGCCCGTTCCATATCCAATCACGCCAGTCTATGACCTCATCGACGGAATCTATCACGCCGCCAGCCTGGTTTTCTCCCGCGCGAATGGACTGAGTCCCAACCATTTTTCCATGATTTCGGCTATTTTCCGGTCACCTTCAACGTCAAGGGCACCTGAGTCGACCTCATGCCTGATTGTGGTGACGCCCATCCACACCGATGTCATGGCCCGCAATGATCCGGTGATGCAAAGATCAACCTCGAAACCTGGATCGGAATTGCACAAGTCAACTTTGCCGTCCGGCTCGACCACCAGCCAAAATTTCTGCCGTGCCGCGTCAAGCTCTGGAAAATGGTAGGCAATCGTGCAGCGCCGCTTGGGCAGCGGCTTAGGATCAAGCCAGCGGCGCATGTCCCACATCAGGAGGGTGGGATCGAGTTTATTGAGTGACAGCTTTGATTCCACCCAGCGTTGCCCCCAGAATCCCAGCGCCATCACGATGGGCCGCAGATCCTCGCCGGCTTCCGTCAGCTGGTACTCCGTGCCGCCACCCTGTTTTGCCCGCACCTCTTCGACAATGCCGGCATCTTTCATTTCCGACAGCCGTTTCGACAACAGTGACGGTGACATGCGCGGCACGCCGCGCCGTAAATCATTGAATCGCCGGCTGCCACACAACATTTCGCGCAACACCAGCGCAGTCCAGCGCGAACAGAATATTTCTGCTGCCATCGCCACGGGGCAGAACTGTCCATAACTTGCATGCTCGGTCACTGCGGTCCTCCCTCTTGAGTTGAATGGCAAATCCTAACACCAAACCGCGATCTCCAACAGTACAGTTTCAGGACTAGAACATAGAAACGGGGTGGAGGAACATCAGATCATTCAAATAGGAGGAGTAAACCATG
>JANMKJ010000079.1:0-5897 GCA_031371945.1 Rhodobiaceae bacterium | reverse complement strand
GCAGCGCGCATTCCCCTATATGTTGACGGTGAGGTCTACCGGTCCATGGCAAGTCGCGAAAAAGATGAAATTTCAGGTACCGCCACGTCGGGTCACGAGTGGGACGGGATTACAGAACTTGATACACCTATGCCACGCTGGTGGCTGTGGACGTATTATGCCTGCGTTATTTTTGCCTTGGGTTATGTCATCGCCTACCCGGCGTGGCCGCTCATAAACAGTGCAACACCCGGCCTATTGGGTTATTCGAGCCGCAGCGCACTGGTGCAGGAATTGACGGTTGCCCGTCAGGCGCAATCGGGCCAACTCGACAAAATCGTAAGTCTTCCCCTGGATGACATCCGCAAAGACCCGAAGTTGCTTGAATTTGCCGTGGCCGGTGGCAAGGCAGCCTTCCGCCTGAACTGCATCCAGTGTCATGGCTCGGGGGCAGCGGGTGGCAAGGGCTATCCCAACCTCAATGACGATGACTGGCTGTGGGGTGGCACGCTGGATCAGATACACGTCACTTTGCAGCATGGCATACGGTTCGTGACTGATGCCGACACGCGACAGTCCCTGATGCCAGCGTTTGGGGTGGACGGCATCCTAACTCCTGCGCAAATTGATGATGCGGCGGAGTATGTGCTGAAAATATCAGGTCAAAAGGCCGATGACGCCGCCTCCGTGCGGGGTGCGGCCATATTCAAGGACAATTGTGCTTCCTGTCACGGTGATGCGGGCCAGGGTAACCGGGAACTGGGCGGGCCGCGCCTCACCGATGCCATTTCTCTCTATGTGTCCGACAAGGCAAGCATCGTGGCCCAGATCAGGAAGCCGCGGCAGGGTGTGATGCCCGCATGGGTCAACCGTCTTGATGAGGCAACCATCAAGCAACTGGCCATCTATGTGCATGGGCTGGGTGGCGGGGAACAGCCGGCACAGTGAGATGAACCGTATCACCACCACAGTCGAGACAATTGACGCCGTTGCGCACAACAGTGCGGCACGGCGTTCGCTCTATGCGGCACGAGTCAAAATCCATCCAAAGCGCGGTGTTGGCTATTTCCGCAATCTGAAATGGATTGTCATGGCTGTTACCCTGGGCATCTATTACATAACGCCTTGGCTGCGCTGGGACCGGGGTATTTATGCGCCGGATCAGGCGGTCCTGATTGATCTCGCCCACCGGAGATTTTATTTCTTCTTCATCGAAATATGGCCGCAGGAATTCTACTATGTTGCCGGACTGCTGATCATGGCAGGTATCGGGCTGTTCCTTGTGACTTCCACCATCGGGCGGGCGTGGTGTGGCTATACCTGCCCGCAAACCGTTTGGACTGATCTTTTCCTGGTTGTCGAGCGCTGGGTAGAGGGTGACCGCAATGCACGCATCAAGCTCGATGCTGCCGCCTGGAGTTTCGGTAAAGTCGCCAAGCGTACGGTCAAGAACCTGCTCTGGCTGTTGATTGCCGTAGCCACGGGCGGTGCCTGGATATTCTATTTCGCGGATGCGCCCACACTTGCGCAACAGTTCCTTATGTTTGAGGCGCCGGTCGTTGCCTATGTCACCGTGGGGATCCTGACGGCAACGACGTTCATACTCGCGGGCTACATGCGGGAGCAGGTTTGTACCTACATGTGCCCCTGGCCCCGTATCCAGGCGGCAATGCTGGACGAAGATTCCCTTGTTGTTACCTACAATGATTGGCGTGGCGAGCCCCGTTCTCGCCACCAGAAGAAATTGGCCACATCAGTCGAAAAAGTCGGGGATTGCGTGGATTGCAACGCCTGTGTTGCCGTGTGCCCTGCCGGCATCGATATTCGCGATGGCCAGCAGCTGGAATGCATCACGTGTGCCTTGTGCATTGATGCATGTGACAATGTCATGGACAAAATCGGCGCACCGCGCGGTCTGATTTCCTACTCCACCCTGAAGACCTATGATGCGCAAAAAGCGGGCCAGCCTGCAATAGTTGGCTGGCGCTCGTTCATACGGCCGAGAACAGTAATCTACGCAGCAATTTGGGTGGCTGTGGGGCTGATCATGTTGTTCGCCCTGCTCAATCGCGACCGGCTTGATGTGACGGTTCAGGGTGACCGCAATCCGCAATACGTTAAGCTGTCGGATGGAAGCATTCGCAATGGCTACACCATCAAGATCCTGAACATGGAACAGCGCCCACGCAGCTTTACCTTAACGCTAGACGGATTGCCTGGAGCCGAGATGACCATGGCTGGGGTGGATGGCATACCGCAACGCAATTTCAGCATTGATGTTGAACCTGACAAATTACGGGCGATCAAAGTATTTGTGGCCACACCGCCCAAGACGGTTGGGGCCGGGCAAACGCCGTTCCAGTTTAACGTGGTAGAGCAGACCAATGACGGAACGCCCGAGAGACGTATTTATGCGGCGGTGTTCCTGGCTCCGCAAGAGGACAAAACTCCATGACACGCACATTCAAGGGCTGGCACATGGCGGTGATCACGGTTACCTTTTTTACCGTAATCATCGCTGTTAACATAACTTTGGCCGTATTCGCGAAAACGAGTTGGACCGGGCTTGTGGTTGAAAACAGCTATGTAGCCAGCCAAAGTTTCAACCGGGATGCGACGGTTGCCAGGCAGCAACAGGCGGTGGGTTGGCAAATGGTGGTCGAGGTCACTCGCGAAATGGTACGTGTTTCGCTCCATGATCGCGCAAACCAGGCGCTGTCGGGCCTCAATGTGCGGATGAAGTTGCAGCGGCCCGTGACCGAAACCGAAGACAGGGTTATCACACTCCCTGAGGTATCTGCGGGTTTGTACAGTTCGGGCATGCCGCTTCATTCTGGTATTTGGATAGCGGACGTTACGGCCGAAGGACGAGATCACAAGCCTGTGCGGTTTGTCCAGCGAGTATATGTAAAGTGACAGAACCATGACATGTTGTCCCATCGGCCCTGCGATTGATGCGAGCACCCTGTTTGTCGGCGATCTCAAGCCTTGGGTCAGCCTGCAAGAGAATGGTGTTCATGAACTGGACCTCATTGTTCCCGGACTTACGTTGCCGGAAAGCATTACGCTCATTGAAGAAGGCCTGGAAGAATTACCGGGCATATCGTCAGCCCGGGTGAATTTTACGGGTAAACGCCTGCTTGTGACGTGGCTGGAAGCAACGTTTGATCCCAACAGCGTTGCAGAGAAACTCGATGAACTGGGGTTCATGTCGCGGCCGTTTGACCCCAGCCATTCCGGGTTCAAGGCAGATGATGAACAGAGCAGAATGCTGTTGCGTGCCGTCGCCGTTTCCGGTTTCGCCGCTGCCAACATCATGCTGCTTTCTGTCTCTGTATGGTCAGGAGCAGATGGCGCAACGCGAGATCTCTTCCACTGGATTTCTGCCGCGATCGCCCTGCCCACGGTAGCCTATGCGGGGCGGCCGTTTTTCAGAAGTGCAGCTCGGGCCATGGCATCGGGCCAATTCAACATGGATGTGCCGATATCCCTGGCGGTTTGCCTTGCGGCGCTGATGAGCCTCTTTGAAACTTTCAATCATGGTGAGGTGGCCTATTTTGATGCATCCGTCACGCTGCTGTTTTTCCTCCTCACCGGACGCTTTCTCGATCACGTCATGCGGGCCAGAGCCCGATCGGCGGTATCACAGCTTTTGACACTGGCGGCATCAAGCGCAATGATCGTAAACGAGACCGGCGATACCCAGCTTGTGCCGGCAACGGCTCTTCGACCAGAGATGAGAATGCTGGTCGCAGCGGGCGAGCGCTTTGCCGCCGATGGTAGGGTTGAACAGGGGGCCAGTGAGATTGATCGTTCACTGGTCACAGGCGAGAGCAATCCGGAACCTGTTGCAAGTGGCTCTGCCGTCCACGCCGGCATGCTGAATCTTACGGGGCCCCTGCGGATACGTGTTACCGCCGCGGGACAAGACACGTTCCTCGCTGAAATCATCCGGCTCATGGTGTCTGCCGAACAGGGCCGGTCGCGCTATGTGCAGATTGCCGACAGGCTGGCCCGGATCTACTCCCCGGCCGTGCATATTCTTGCCGGTCTCACACTCGGCGGATGGCTGTTGTGGACAGGCGGCGATTGGCATACCTCGCTGATGACGGCCATTGCCGTTCTCATCATCACCTGCCCGTGTGCGCTGGGGTTGGCCGTTCCCGCCGTGCAGACCGTGGCGAGCGGCGTTCTGTTCCGCAATGGCGTGATGATCAAGGACGGGGCAGCTCTTGAAAAGCTGAGTGCGGTGGATACGGTGATCTTCGACAAGACCGGTACGCTGACCCGCGGCAGCTTGCGCCTCGCCAATGGCCATGACGTGGCACCGGCTGCATTGGCTTTGGCCGCCGGATTGGCAGCGCAGAGCCGGCACCCGCTTTCCCGGGCAATTTGCGAGGCTGCCCGCCAGCAAGGAATCAGGCCGGCGGACGTCAGTGCTGTCGAAGAGTTGCCGGGTTCAGGACTGGTTGGCTATCATCAAGGCGAAATGGTCAAGTTAGGCTCACGGCTCTGGTGCGGAATGGCTGATGACGGTCTACAGGGCCTGCCGGAATTTGCGCTGGGTAAGAGGTCCAGTGCGCCAACCTTGTTTACTTTCGAAGATGTACTGCGCGACGATGCCGCCACTGTGATTGCGGATCTGAAGTCCCAGGGTTTGCAGGTTGAAATCCTTTCCGGGGACCGCGAACCCGCCGTACGTCGTACGGCCGAAAGGCTTGGCGTTGAGCTTTGGCAGGCTGGAGTGACACCACAAGACAAGTTGGCGCATGTCATGGCACTCAAGAATTCTGGCCGAAAAGTGCTGATGGTCGGCGATGGCTTGAATGATGCGCCTGCCCTTGCAGCTGGCCTCACCTCCATGGCGCCATCATCGGCCAGCGACGTAGGCCGGACGGCGGCAGATACAATATTCATGGGTGAGAGCCTCATGCCGGTGCTGGTTGCAAGAAAAGTCGCGGTGGCAACACACCGGGTTTCCATTCAGAATTTCACCTTGGCAGTCGGCTATAACGTGCTCGCGGTGCCACTGGCCATGCTCGGTTTTGCGTCACCTTTGCTGGCGGCTGTCGCCATGTCCACCTCGTCGATCATCGTTATCGCCAATTCCTTGCGGCTCGGCTTCCTGTTTCGCCGCAAAGTTCCAAAACTTCAGGCGGCGGTTCAGAGCGGCGAGGCAAGCTACAATCAATTCACGCCGGAGGCCGCATGAACATTCTTCTATTTCTGATCCCGGCGGCGCTGGCACTGGGTGGTGTTGGCCTCGGTGCTTTCCTGTGGAGCTTGCGCAACGGCCAGTTTGATGATCTCGACGGTGCCGCCAACCGCATTCTCGTTGATGAGGATCGTCCGAAAGTGGTCAAGCCCAAGGAGTGACCCGAACGGTCACGTTCTCAATGGGACATCAGGACGGGAATATTCATGTGTTGCAGGACGTGGCGTGTCGCCCCGCCAAAGACGAACTCGCGCATGCGGGAATGGGCATAGGCCCCCATCACCAGCAAATCGGCTCCGAGGTCGTTCGCCCGCATCAGCAGGGCCTCCCCTGCATTTCGGCCATCGGTCATCATCGGTTCGGACACGACAGCTAGACCATGACGCGATAACACTGCAGCTTCTTCGGCCCCTGGCACTTCGCCGGATTCACCACTTTGCCGGTAAGGATCAACCCATACAAGTCGTGTTTCCTTGATCTTTTTCAGCAGGGGAATTGACTCAAACATCGCCCGCGACGATTCCCGCGTTCCGTTGATGCCGATGATGGCTTTTTCCACGATCCCCTCCCCTTGGGGCGCAAAGTTTCCGATCCTGGGTATGATAAGGACAGGCCTGCCCGATTCCAATATCAGGCGTTCCGTGAGATCTTGCTCAATATTGCCATCGGGACCTACGTCGATTTGGCTGGTGATGATCAAATC
>JANMKJ010000038.1:0-10255 GCA_031371945.1 Rhodobiaceae bacterium | reverse complement strand
GACCTGCGACTTTGTGGTAATCGTTACGTTGCCTGTACTGTCGAGCCCGCTGACCTCGGTTTTCGTTGTTCCGTCGGGCTGCTTCACCTCACTGTAATCTACAACCATCTTGTCTGCCTTGATGTGCCCGTCATCACGCACCGCATCAACCGCACCCCGGAATATGGCTTGCTTGCCCCCTTCCACCAGCTCCATTTCATTGGCTTCAACGGTAACCGGCCCCTTTTTGGGGGCGGCATGCAGGGGTTGCTGAGCCATCAGGCACACTCCAAGCACCAGGCTTGCAAACATCAACTTGGCCGTCATGGCACCTCAACTCCTTTTTTGATTCCTTCGTCGAACTGGGCTTTCACCCCATTCAAGAACACTATGGTTTTGCCGTCATTACTTATTTTCATGCCATTGGCGCGAATGGTTCCCGACGCCAGCTCCACCAGGACCGGAACATCCGAAACCATGTCCTTAGTGTCAACGTTTACGTGGGCCTTGTCCATTGTTGCCGTATAACGTTTGTCGCGGGTGATTCTCACGCGGCCGCTAAGATCCAGCTCCTTGGATTTCGTGTCATAAAGGCCCGTATCCGACGCCATGCGGTGCGATCCCCCACCTGACCGCTGGAATGTTCCAACCACACCTTCAAGATGCACGAGATCCGGGTTAGTCTTGTCTTGCTCACCCTTTTCCGAGGTTATTTCATAGGGTTGCTGCATCTTGTCAAAACCGGCGATGCGCGATTTCTCACCCGTGATCTGTTCCGGCTTGTCCACCTTGAGCGGTTCTGGCGCAGGCTTTGGTACGAATGTCGCAAAAAATCCGGATTGGTAGGCAAAAAGCACGATCATGCCAAGGGCAATGGCCAACGCAATCCGGCTCAGCAGCGGTGCCAGCCGTGCCCGCCTGACGGCCGCCTGCAGCAGCTTGTCCGTGGTGTCAGTGGCAAGTTCAGTGCGCGAAGACATCTTCCTCAGTCCACCCCGCAAGGTCCAAGGCGGCACGCGTTGGCACAAAGTCAAAGCACGCCTTGGCCACCGCAGTTCTGCCCTCGCGCTCAAGCATTTGGTCAAGCCTGGTCTTCAACTCATGCAAATAGAGAACATCCTGTGCCGCATACTGTTTTTGCGCATCGCTCAGCACATGGGCCCCCCAATCGGAGCTTTGCTGCTGCTTGTTAAGCTCAATGCCCAGCAATTCCTTCACCAGGTCTTTCAGGCCGTGCCGGTCCGTATAGGTGCGGGTCAGCTTGGACGCGAGCTTGGTGCAGTACAGGGGATAGGTATCAACGCCCAGGTATTGCTTCAAAACCGCCACGTCAAAGCGCGCGAAGTGAAAAATCTTTGTGACCTTGGGGTCAGTGAGCAGGGCTTTCAGGTTTGGCGCCGCATAGTTCGCACGGTCCATCTGCACCAAATGTGCATGACCATCGCCCGCGGAAAGCTGCACCAGGCATAACTTGTCCCGGTGGGGTAAAAGACCAAGGGTTTCCGTATCAATGGCAACAGCCGCCCCAAAATCCAGTCCGGCAGGCAAGTCACCCTTGTAAAGCTTTGTTGACATCATTACCCGCTATCAAGTTCGAAGTACGTCTCGTGGCCGCGCCATGCCAAGCTCCGTTAGGAGCGAAGCGTGGTGCCCTGAAGAGGACTCGAACCTCCACGACTTTCATCGCTAGTACCTGAAACTAGTGCGTCTACCAATTCCGCCATCAGGGCAACTCACGCGTCTCATAGAGGGCGGCACAGGATATTGTCAATGTGGGACAGAAGTTGCTGTTTTGCACTTGAGTTTTGTCCCCAGAACCTGAACACTGACGATGACACCAAGGGAGCAGTTTATGGCACGAAAGCCTGCAGCGAAAACACCGAAAAAAGTGATTGCCTTGTTTCCGGAGGCAGCCTTCGGGCCAGCCCTCAATTCCGTAGGCATCGGCCAGGCCCTGAAAAAACTGGGCCACAAGGTGGTATTCCTGTCAGACCCGGGTTTTCTGGATATTTACCGGGGGTATGGCTTCGAAGCCCATGTGTGAACCTGTCGGAACCCATGCCGCCTGAAGAAATGGCAAAGTTCTGGGTGGACTTCATCAACGGCCACATCCCCAATTTTCGCAAAAGCCCCTACGACCAGATCGACAACTACGTGAAGGGCTGCTGGGAAATGATCGTTGAAACGGCAAAATGGGCGGAAAAGGACTTGCCCGGCGTGTTGGCCAGGGTGAAGCCGGATGTCATTTGCGTTGACAATGTCATCCTGTTTCCAGCCATCAAGGCCTACGCCCGTGAGCACAAGAAACCCTGGGTCCGCATCATCTCGTGCTCGGAAAATGAGATCGAGGACCCCAATATTCCGCCCCACCTCTCAGGCTGCGGCGAGAAGGACAAGAAAGGCTTTGCCAGGTTCCGCAAGCACTTCAACGAAACTATCAAGCCCATCCATGATGCCTTCAACGCCTTTCTCAAGTCCGTTGGCGAAAAGAAATACCCGCTTGGGCAGTTCTTCGAGGCCAGCCCGCATATGAACATCCTGCTCTATCCATCCGCCGTAAAATTCAAGCGCAAACATAAGCTGCCTGCCAGGCAGTTCCAGTATCTCGAAGGCTGTGTGCGCAAGGACGCACCCTACAAGGTACCGCAATTTGCCGCCAACAATGACAAGCCCCTGCTGTACGTAAGCTATGGCTCATTGGGATCGGGAGATACGGAACTGTTGAAGCGTGTCATCGCCGTCATCGGTAAGATGCCGGTTCGCGCCCTGGTCAACGTCGGAGATTATGTTGATCAGTACACGGATATTCCTTCCAACGTGATCATTGACAAGTGGTTCCCGCAGCCCTCGGTCATTCCCAAGGTTGATGCCGTCATCCACCACGGGGGCAACAATTCCTTCACCGAATGTCTGTATTTCGCCAAGCCTGCCATCATCATGCCCTATGTCTGGGATGGTCATGACAATGCCACCCGTGTGCAGGAAACCGGCCATGGTTTCAAGATTGACCGCTACACCTGGAACGACGATGAACTTGAAGTGAAAATCAAGACCATGCTCATCGACAAGAAGATGAAGGAAAAACTCAAACGAACATCGCGGACCATGCGCGCCAACCACGGCCCCACCAAGGCTGCCAAGGTGATTGACGGCCTTACCCGCCGGAAAATTGCCTGATGCCGACAAACCTTGAAAGCTCCGCCCCGCACCTCGCGCATCCCGCGGCCTTTAGTGGACCACTGAAGGACTGGGGCCACCAGGCCAATCCCATTGCCGGCCATTCCAAGAGCGACGGTATTTTGCTGCACAAGGGACCTGGCGGCCAGCCGGAAGTGGGCCTGTGGCAATGCACCCCTGGAACCTGGCCCCTTGAAATCCCCCGCGATGAGCTGTGTCATTTCGTATCTGGCCACGCCACATACATCCATGAAAATGGCGAAGTGATCGACGTGCGTGCCGGCAGCGTGGTGCTGTTTCCAGCAAGCTGGAAGGGCATCTGCACTGTGCACCAGACCATGCGCAACGTTTACATGCTGAGTTGAAGATAATGACCCTGAAACTTGAATCGTCCGCCCCGCAAATCCACAACCCTGCGACCTATGAAGGCCCGTTCAAGGATTGGGGCATAATTCCCACCATGATCGAGGGCCAGTCGCGCACCAGCGGCGTCGTGATTTTCAAGGGCCCCAACGGTGAAAGCGAATCCGGCATCTGGATCTGCACCCCGGGTTTCTGGAACTGCCACGTCACCAGCGATGAATTCTGCCACTTTCTGCTTGGCCGCTGCACCTACGTGCATGAGTCCGGTGAAGTGATCGAGATCGTGCCCGATACCGTGGCCTTCTTCCCCAAGGACTGGAAAGGCACATGCCGTGTGCATGAAACCATCCGAAAAATCTACATGATCAGGTAATAGCAACGTGTTGCTCAACTTCGCCGCAACAAGCAGATGTGCGTCACTGAAGCCCACGCCCAAGCCATACAGCACATTCGCATCTATGAAGGCGAGTACTTCTTCGTCGTGGGCAGTTCCAGTCATCGGAAGATTTATGAGTGATTGCAGTATGACTTTGCGCTGGCGCATGTTGCCAAGTGCAAGTTCACCGATGACAAAGGGATGCATCATATGATGCTATTTTTAATGCCGTTGGAGGCAGAACCCCGTCTCTAAAAGAAGGTGCTTTGCAATACAGCCGCGTATCGCTAAAAGCTGGTTGATCCAGTTCAACAGCGGACTTTACCCGTGACCCCACCGACTTCCGAAAAGATTGTAACCCTCATTGGCGGCTCCGGTTTCGTTGGCCGCCATATCGTTCGCAGCCTTGCCAGGCGCGGTTATCGCATCCGCGTGGCGTGCCGCAGGCCGGATCTGGCGGG
The DNA here is from genome assembly GCA_031371945.1 of Rhodobiaceae bacterium. Lineage (GTDB taxonomy): Bacteria > Pseudomonadota > Alphaproteobacteria > Rhizobiales > Aestuariivirgaceae > Aestuariivirga. Next base: position 5,899 of record JANMKJ010000038.1, on the reverse strand, counting down.
CCATGTGCAGCCCCTGGGCACGCCGGGCCAGATCATGCCCATTCAGGCAAATGTGCGATATCCCGCATCGCTCGCTGCCGCCTGCGATGGCGCCTATGCCGTGATCAACCTGACGGGCGTGCTGGCCAGTAGCGGAACGCAGAGTTTTGATGCCGTCCACGTTTTTGGGGCCGAAGCTAGCGCCAGGGCCGCCAAGGCAGCCAGGGCCAGCGTTTTCATTCAAATGTCGGCACTCGGTGCCAGTGCCAGCTCGTCGAGCGAGTATTCCCGCTCCAAGGCTGCAGGCGAAGCCCGCGCCAAGGCCGCATTCCCCGGGGCCATCATCCTGCGGCCTTCTATCGTGTTTGGACCCGAAGACAATTTCTTCAACCAGTTCGCCGCCATGAGCAGGCTGGCGCCGGCCCTGCCTTTGATTGGCAGTGGTGTAACCAAATTTGCTCCCGTCTTCGTAGGTGATGTGGCCCAGGCCGTGGCCATCCTTGTGGATGGCGGCCAGGCAACGGGAAAGACCTATGAGTTGGGCGGGCCGGAAGTATTTACCTTCAAGCAGCTCCTCGAATTCACCCTCGAGACCATTGGCCGCAAGCGCCTGCTGCTGCCAATCCCGTGGAGCATTTCCACGCTTCTCGGCACCGTGTTGGGATTCTTGCCAGGCTCACCCCTCACGGCGGATCAGGTTGAGTCCCTGAAAACGGACAACGTCGTGGATTCGCATGCAAAAAGTGAAGGGCGCACGCTCGAGGGCCTTGGCATCATGCCCAGTAGCATCCAGTCGATTGTGCCGGCCTACCTGTACCGGTTCAGAAAAGCCGGTCAGTTCACCGCGCCCAAGGGTATCCCTGAGTAGATCATTGCGAGCAATGCCACGCCCAGTATGATCCGGTAGATGACAAACGGCAGAAAGCTCATGTGGCGCACCAGCCGCATCAGCACCGTGATCGTTCCGAGTGCAATGAAGAAGGTAAGAATGCCGCTGAGGATAACGGGCCCTGAAATGCTTTGACCGCTGTTGAGGGCATCACCGATGACCAGAAGCGATGCCGCACCATTGGCGGGAATGGACAGCAGAAATGAAAACCGCGCCGCCTCTGGACGCACGAATCCCAGGGCCCGTGCCGCCGTCATGGTAATGCCAGAGCGGCTGGTGCCCGGGCTCAGCGACAGCGCCTGGGCCCCGCCAATGATCAGCGCTGATTTCCAGTTCATATCGGTCACCATGCGCCGCATGAGGCCGTAGGCATCCGCTGCATAAAGCAGGATGCCAAATACGATGGCGTTGACGGCCACCAGTGTCGTGCTGCGAATATGCTCATCAAGATGCGTGAGCTTCAGCAACAATCCGACGATGATAATGGGAATGGTGCCGATGATTACGTGAAAGGCCAGGTCCGAATTCTGCGTTGTCCGGCGCTTGAGCATGTCAAGGGCGCCACAGAACATGGCCACCACGTCACGCCAGAAATAGATGATGACGGCCAAAAGGGTGCCAATATTGGTGACCATGTCGGTTACCACGCCCTGGTCCGGCCAGCCCGTGAACGCCGGAACCAGGATGAGGTGGCCGGATGATGAGATGGGCAAAAATTCGGTAATTCCCTGGATCAATGCCAAGACAATGATCTGTTCGATTGACATGCCGGAAAACCTCGAAAATGGCCAAAAGCGAATCGCTTGCCGCTAGACAGCTAACGGTCTTATAGGGTTAGATTATATCCGGCAACTTCACGAAGTGCTACAAATCAGCTTTTAGTTTAAATGGTTTAAGTCAAACAATGCCCACTCTTCTGCATTTCTCCCTTGACCCCTTTAGCCGCCGCGTGCGTCTGGCCATGGCCGAGTACGGCATGCTGTTTGAGCTCACGGAAGAACGCCCATGGACACCCAGTGAGAGGCTTTTCAATCTCAACCCGGCGGGTATTGTTCCGGTGCTGGTGGAGGAGGGCGGCGCCCCCGTGAGCGGCATCGAGGCCATTACCGAATATCTTGAAGAGACCCGGGGCAATACCGTGAACCTCATTCCGGGTTCGGCCAGCGCCAAGGCGGAAGTGCGCAGGCTTGCAGGCTGGTTTGATACGAAGTTCTACGCCGAGGTCTCGGAACCCATCATCACGGAAAAAATCATCCGCCGCTTCATGACCCGCGAGACCGGCGGTGGTGCACCCGACATGGCCCGTGTGCGCTATGGCCTGTCACGCCTGCGCGACCATCTCGATTACATCGGCACCCTGGCCGATCATCGCTCATGGCTGGCGGGTGAAGCGCTTTCGATTGCGGATTTTGCCGCAGCAGCCCACCTTTCCGTCATTGATTATCTGGGAGATGTTCCGTGGTCTGACTTTCCGGTCGCCAAGGGCTGGTACCAGCGCATCAAGTCACGGCCTTCATTCAGGCCACTGCTCAGTGACACGTTGCGTGGCATGCCACCCCAGTCCGACTATGCCAATCTCGATTTCTGAAGGGCTGCGCCAGCGGGCTTTGGCAGAAGGTTTTGACGCCCTTCATGTCGCCCGCGCACAAGCCCTGCCTGAAACTGCCGAACGCCTGCAGGGTTTTATTGCCAATGGCTATCATGGCGACATGGAGTGGCTGGCCACCACGCAGGATCGCCGCAGCAGCCCCAAGGCCATGTGGCCGCAAGCGAATACCGCCGTGATGTTTGCCATGAATTATGGCCAGGGCCTCGATGCTTTCGAGAGGCTCACACATAAATCACAAGGGGTAATTTCAACCTATGCCCTGAACCGCGATTACCACGACGTGGTCAAGGGCAAGCTGAAGAATGTCGCCGAATGGTTTGCCCACCAGACGCGGGCAGAAGTGAAAGTGTTTGTGGATACCGCCCCGCTGATGGAAAAACCTTTGGCGCAAGTCGCAGGGCTGGGCTGGCAGGGCAAGCACACCAACCTGGTATCGCGCCACCTGGGGTCGTGGTTCTTCATTGGCGCCATGCTCACCGATATGGAGTTGCCCGCCGATGTGAGCGAAGTTGATCACTGTGGGACCTGCCAGGCCTGCCTCGATATCTGTCCCACCAAGGCATTCCCCGCACCCTACAGGCTCGATGCAACACGCTGCATTTCCTACCTCACCATCGAGCACAGGGGCCATATCCCGCGCGAATTTCGCAAAGCCATGGGCAACCGCATCTATGGCTGCGATGATTGTTTGGCAGTGTGTCCGTGGAACAAGTTCGCCGTCGCGGCAAAGGAAGCCAAGCTGCGCGCCAGGAGCGACCTTGTGGCACCGGGCCTTGATGATCTTGCGAAGCTTGACGATGCGGCGTTCCGTCACCTGTTCTCGGGCTCACCGGTCAAACGCCTGGGGCGTGACCGCTTCATTCGCACTGTGCTGATCGCCATTGGTAACAGCGGCAACAAGTCGTTCGTGGGAATTGTCGAAGGGCTGCTGCATGACGCCTCGCCGCTGGTACGCGCCATGGCCGTGTGGGCCCTGTCGCAGCTCATGCCGCGCGAATATGTCCAGTTCGTGAAGGGCTCTCACGCAAATTCCGAGACCGATCAGGGTGTGCTGGCTGAATGGGGGCAAGCGTGAACCATCTCTTCTGCTTTGGCTTCGGCTTTTCGGCACGAACCCTCGCGGCGCAATTGCAACGTGGCGACTGGATGATATCGGCAACGTCGCGCCAGGCTGCAGGGGTTGCGGACATAAATGCGGCTGGGTTTAACGGCCAGCTGTTTGGATCAACGCTGAATATTCCTGCTGACGTCACCCACATTCTGGTGTCTGCGCCACCCGGGGATGCAGGCGATCCGGTATTGCGGCTGTTCGCCAGCCAACTCCAAAACCTGAAATCTGTTGTGTGGGTGGGCTACCTCTCTACAACGGGCGTTTATGGTGACAAGGGTGGTGACTGGGTGGACGAGGATACACCCCTTGAACCAAACACCACGCGGGGCCAGCGGCGCCTCGCCGCGGAACAGGCTTGGGCGGACCTTGACCTTCCCGTGCATGTCTTTCGTCTCGCCGGCATCTATGGCCCCGGCCGCAACCAACTGCTGACCGTGAAAAACGGAAGCGCCAAGCGCATCATCAAGCCGGGCCAGATCTTCAGCCGCATTCATGTGAGCGATATTGCCGGCGTGCTTCTGGCATCAATGGCAAAGCCCAATCCATCGCGCGCCTACAATGTCTGCGATGACGAACCTTGCCCGCCGCAGGATGTCGTGGCCTATGCGGCAGAACTTCTGGGTCTGCCGCAACCTCCCGAAATTCCGTTCGCAGAGGCCGAGCTTTCGCCCATGGCACGAAGCTTCTATGCGGATTTAAAACGCGTATCAAACGCCCGCATCAAAAGCGAATTGGGATACCGGTTGCGGTATCCCAATTATCGAGTTGGCCTTGAAGCCCTGCTGCCCAGTCTCTAGGCGGCTATGCCCGTGCCAATGGCACAAACCACGCCAGTGCCGCCCAGCCCGCAATAGCCATGGGGATTCTTGGCCAGGTATTGCTGGTGGTAGCTTTCGGCAAAATAGAATTCCCCAGCCTCGGCAATCTCGGTCGTAATGGGTCCATAGCCCTTTGCGGTCAATGCCGCCTGGTAGGCAAGCTTCGAATCCTGCACCGCCTTGCGCTGGGCCTCGCCCCTGTAATAGATCGCCGACCGGTACTGCGTGCCGGTGTCATTGCCCTGCCGCATGCCCTGCGTGGGGTCGTGCGATTCCCAGAACACTTTCAGGATCGTTTCAAGGCTTACCTTGGAGGGCTCAAATACCACCAGCACCGATTCCGTGTGGCCCGTTGCACCAGAACACACCTCTTCATAGGTAGGGTTCGGCGTAAAGCCTCCGGCATTGCCCACCGCCGTCACCCAAACGCCGGGTAATTCCCAAAACTTGCGCTCGGCACCCCAGTAGCACCCCATCGCCACAATGATGCGCTCCGATCCCGCAGGGTAAGGTCCCTTCAGCGGGTTTGCGTTAACGTAATGGGTGGCAGATGTGGGAATTGCACTGCTCCTGCCGGGAAGGGCGTGGGCGGCATCCGTAATTTCAGCCTTTTTGCGCGAAAACAGCATGGGTTTGCATCTCCTTTTTGACCTGCACCCTATGTAGTGTGACAGATCGTTCACTTCCACTCAACAATGCTTGATCACGCCACTTTCATCGCTATAGTGCGCCGCATTCCCGGGGGCCTCAAACCCTTGAAATGTTGCGGAGAGGTGGCCGAGTGGTTGATGGCGCCCGCCTGGAAAGCGTGTTTACGTGAAAGCGTAACGGGGGTTCGAATCCCCCTCTCTCCGCCAGTTCCTGTTCACCCATGTTCCAATCACTCCGCCTAAGGATGTATCTAAATATTTGAAATAATTAATGAAATTAATTAATTAAATACTGGCATCCTAGAGTTAATCCTAGCGTTACTAAACCAAATGCTTATCGCGTGGGAGAGTTGGAGCAAATTCCTGAGTCATCGACAAATCATTCGCGTGAATTTCAAAGCAGGGTGCAACGATTTTGGGTGAATGGCCGATGTGGCTCAACCATCAGCAAGCCCGACTTCGCCAAGAAAATACAGTCAATGTGCAAGTCAAGTCTGCTCAATACACAAGAGCGGAAATGATTTATAATGACCACGTCAATGGATTGCTCGGTTACTATCCCGGGTGAGTGACATCAAAATCGTGAAAGTAAGTTCGTGTTGGATATTCCACAAATCGATGTATCGGCGCTTTTTGAGAATGACCGCGCACAGCAAAAGATTGTAGATGCGGCCATTTTCCATGCTGCAACAACTATCGGATTTCTAACGATTAGTGGGCTGCCAGCACCTGCAAGCCTGACTATGGAACGGAGAAAATTTCTGCTTCGGTTGTTTTCCTTGCCTGAAAATGAAATTCGCAAGCTGTGGCTATGGAATTTTGATCATGGCCAGAAGAATGTCT